>DASWAB010000083.1:0-2126 GCA_036391375.1 Nitrospirota bacterium | reverse complement strand
AAGCTTTTCGTCGATGCCCCGACCGCCCAGAAGCTTGAGGGCGCGGAGCTCGGATTCATCAGCGACGAACGCGGCGAGGGCTTCGTCCTCAACTACCCGAACGGCGCGCCCGCCGGCAGGAGCTGCGGCTGCGGCGGGGAAGAGTCCGCCCCGAAAGGCGGCGGATGCGGCTCCGGCGGGTGCGGTTGCGGTTGAGGTTCGGAAGCCGCGAAGATAAGAAGTGGGAAGATTGGAACGTTTGCTTAGAACAGGAGATCCTATGTTCCAGCCGATGTACCGGCCGAGGAGGCTCAGGGCCAACGAAAATATCCGGCGCATGGTGCGGGAGACGAAGCTCTCTCCCGATGATTTTATCTATCCGCTCTTTGTGACCCACGGCAAGGGCGTCAAGAAAGAGATCGGCGCCATGCCGGGGAACTTCCAGCAGTCCATCGACAACATCGTGAAGGACTGCGAGGAGATCAAGGGCCTCGGCATCCCTGCCGTCATTCTCTTCGGCATCCCGGCGCACAAGGACGAGGTCGGCAGCGAGGCATATTCCGACGAAGGCATCGTCCAGCACGCCATCAAGGCGATCAAGAATAAAATTCCCGAACTGATCGTTATCACCGACGTCTGCCTCTGCGAATACACGAGCCACGGCCACTGCGGCGTGATCAAGCACGGCGTGGTCCAGAACGATGCGACACTGGAGCTCCTTGCCAAGGAAGCGGTCTCCCACGCCAGGGCGGGAGCGGACATGGTTGCTCCCTCTGACATGATGGACGGCCGTGTCGGCGCGATCCGCTACGCCCTCGACAGCGGAGGCTTTCACGATACGCCAATCATGTCTTATGCAGCAAAATACGCGTCGAGCTTCTACGGACCGTTCCGCGAGGCCGCAGAGTCAACGCCGCAGTTCGGCGACCGCCGGTCGTACCAGATGGACGCGCCGAACAGCCGCGAGGCCCTGCGCGAGGTCGCCCTGGACATCGACGAGGGCGCGGACATCGTGATGGTGAAGCCCGCGCTCGCGTACCTCGACATCATCTATCAGGTGAAGCAGAGCTTCAACCTGCCCGTGGCAGCGTACAACGTGAGCGGTGAGTTCTCGATGGTCAAGGCCGCGGCCCAGTTAGGCTGGATCGACGGCGAGCGTGTCATGATGGAATCGCTCATCGCGATGAAGCGCGCCGGCGCGGACATGATCCTCACCTATTTCGCAAAGGAAGCGGCGGCCATTCTCCAGAAGTCCTGATCCGGACGGGGCGCGGATTCCCGCGCTCCGTTTTTCCCTCCATGTTGTCCTAAAAATGCCCCCATTCATTGATGAACTCCGTTGAGAAACATTTAGGGTCAAGAAACATTTAGGGTCAGGTCTTTCTTATTGCAGCTCATTAAGCTGCCCTATAGACAGGACTACATATAGGTGCTATACTGAGACCAGTTAATAGCATCAGTAAGGAGGTCTTCAGTGAGCACCAAATTCTCCGAAGATGTCATTCCGCTTAGCGATCTGAAAGTGAACCCCGGCAAAGTGGTCTCGCATGCCCAGGAGACGCACCGGCCGATCCTGCTCACGAGCAGAGGCCGCGGGGTGGCCGTGGTCCGGTCGCTCAAGGACTACGAGGAAGAGACCGAAGAGCGGGCGTTCATGCAAGGGGTCGTGAAGGGGCTGATGGACCTGGAAGAAGGCCGTGAGATTTCGCTTGCCGAGGCGAAGAAGCGCCTCGGCCTGAAGTAATCCATGACTGATCAAACACGGATAACGTTTGCCGCGTCGGCGATCAAGGACCTTGAGGACCTGCAAGTCTACTACTCCGCCGAAGGCGTGCCCGATGTGGGAAAGAAACTGGTTGCCGAGATCATTTCCCAGATCGAGCGGCTGGCCGCTCACCCGCTCTCCGGCCGTGTCGTACCGGAGTTCAATGTCGAACATCTGCGAGAGATTATTTACCCGCCTTTTCGCATCGTTTATCGTCACGACAAGAATAAAGTTCGCATTGTTCGGATCTGGCGGAGTGAAAGGCTGCTGAAACTACCATGACCCCTGCCGCTATCGTTTCAAAAACTCTGGTACTGCTGTAACGTCCTCGCGGCGACGGGATGAGCTACGGCGTTTAGGGGAAATCCTCACTGATTTATCG
>DASWAB010000082.1:0-4783 GCA_036391375.1 Nitrospirota bacterium | reverse complement strand
CCAAAAAAGGTTCAAGGGTATCGAGGTCGCGCCTGCGGGCATCATGTACAACTTCCGGGAATGGTACGTGCCGAAGAACCGGATGGAAAGGTGAATTGAAAGATTGTCTCTCGCAAAGGCGCAAAGCACACAGAGAGGTTCAAAGCCTTTTTGATTCTTTTCTTCGCGATCTCTGCGTCTCTGCGTGAGAATGATTTTTGCCTTCAGTATGTCCATTATTAACGTTCAAAACCTAACGAAGCAGTTCAAGTCTCTTACCGCCGTCGACAGCATCTCTTTCTCGGTCGGGGAAGGCGAGGTCTTCGGGTTCCTCGGGCCGAACGGGGCGGGCAAGACGACGACGATCAGCATCCTCTGCACGCTGCTTTCCCCGACGTCCGGGACGGCGGAGATCGCCGGCTTCGACTGCGTGGAAAACCCGGACCGGGTGCGTTCCGCAATCGGGCTTATCTTTCAGGACACGACGCTCGATGCGGGCCTGACGGCCTACGAAAACCTCAAGTTCCACGCCTACCTCTACAATCTCGACAGCAGGCTCACGGAAAAACGGATCGACGAGATGCTCGCCGTGGTCGAGCTCCAGGGCCGGAAGCACGACCTCATTAAGAACTTTTCCGGCGGCATGAAACGAAGGCTCGAGATCGCACGCGGGCTCCTCCACTATCCGCGCGTCCTGTTCCTGGACGAGCCGACCCTGGGCCTCGACCCGCAGACGCGGAACACGATCTGGGACTTCATCAACGCGCTCCGGGAAAAGGAAAAAATAACGGTCTTCATGACGACCCATTACATGGATGAGGCGGAAAATTGCGGCCGCATCGCGGTCATCGACCACGGCAGGATTATTGCGCTGGACACCCCGGCGAGGCTCAAGGAAACCGTGCGTGGCGATATCATCCATCTGGTAACCGCGGACAACAAGCAGGCGATCCGGGAGATACAACGGTTATTCGGCGTGCCGACGCGGGAAGAAAACGGCAGCGTGGCGGTCGAGACTGAAAAGGGCGACGAGTTCATCCCCAAGCTTATTCACTCGCTGACGGTCCCGACCCTTTCCGTCAGTCTCAAGAAGCCCACCTTGAATGACGTTTTCCTGAAGCTCACCGGCAGGACCATCAGGGACGCCGTTCTGAACGACGACCGGGAAGCGACGCGCGAGTTCGTCCGCAGCCACCGGAGGGCGCAGCGATGATCCAGTGGCGGCCCGTCTACGTCATCTGTCTCCGGGAATTTAAAAAGTTCTTCCGCGAAAAGAGCCGGCTCCTGGGCACGCTCGCGCGGCCCGTGCTCTGGCTGTTCGTCGTAGGCAACGGCATGAACTCGCTCATCAGGCCGCACGTCGGTTTCTCGTATCTCCAGTTCATCTTTCCCGGCATGATCGGGATGACGATTCTCTTTTCCTCGATTTTCTCGTCCATCTCGATTGTCTGGGACCGGGAGTTCGGGTTCATGAAGGAAATGCTCGTGGCGCCGATCTCGCGGACATCCATCGTCATCGGCAAGGCGGTTTCCGGGACGCTCATCTCGGTCGCCCAGGCCGTTATCATCATGGTCCTCATCCCCTTCCTGGGGCTCAGCGTCACGTTCGCGCAATTCCTGGAGGTTGTGGCCGTCTCCCTGCTTGTCTCCTTCTGCATAACGTCGCTGGGGATTTTGATCGCCGCGCGCCTCACGTCCTTCGACGGGTTCAACATCATCATGAACTTTCTGGTGATGCCCATGCTGTTTCTCTCCGGCGCCATGTATCCGGTCACGTCCATGCCCGCCGCGCTCCGGCGGCTCACGCAGATCAATCCCCTCACCTACGGCGTCGACGCCTTCAAGCACGCGCTCCTGCGGAACAGCGCCCCGCCCCTCGGCCCTGAATTCCCGCTCGCCCTTGACCTTTTCATCGTAGCGGCAATATCCCTTATGATGATTTCGCTGGCGGCGTTCTCCTTTCAAAGAAAAGAGTAGTTTTCCTTACGGCGGGGGCGGCGCGCTTTTTTTCGATGACTCGTCGCTGTTCTCGTCCTTCTTCTTGTCCGTCTCCCCCTTCTCGTCCGCCTTCTGTTTTTTCGCCATATCCTGCAACCGTTTGTCGACGATGAAGTTGAACGTGCCTTCGGGCCAGGCGCCGTCCGCCTTGCGCTCGCCCGCAGGCATGCCGGTCAACAGCTCAAGCGCGTCATTCACGGACCTGACGGCATAGACCCGGAACTTCCCTTCCTTCACCGCTTCGACCACTTCTTTTTTGAGCATCAGGTTCTTCACATTGAGCTGCGGGATGATCACCCCCTGCTCTCCCGTGAGCCCCCGGTTCTTGCAGACGGCAAAAAAACCTTCGATTTTCTCGTTCACGCCGCCGATGGGCTGAATCTCTCCCTTCTGGTTGATGGAACCGGTAAGGGCGAAATGCTGCTTCACCGGCACGTCCGCGATGCCGGAGAGGAGGGCGATGAGTTCGGCGGCTGAGGCGCTGTCGCCCTCCACCTCGCCGTAGCTTTGCTCGAAGGCGAGGCTTGCGGACAGCGAGAGCGCTTTTTCCCGGGCATAGGCCCCGCCCAGGTAGCCGGAGAGGATGAGGACGCCTTTATTGTAGATGCGGCCCGAGAGCTTCGCCTCGCGCTCAATGTCGATGACGCCCGCCTTGCCCAGATACACGCGTGCCGTAATGCGCGACGGCTTGCCGAACGTGAAATCGCCGATATCGTACACCGACAGCCCGTTCACCTGCGCGGCGACCGAGCCGGACACGTCGACCATGATCGTCCCTTCGGCAATAAGCTCCTGGATGCGCTCATCCAGCAGGTTCGCGCGGTAGATCTTTTCGCTGAGCGCCTGGTCCACGTGCTGAACGTTCACGGTCCTGCTTCCCGCCTGCGCCGCCCAATACGAGGCCTCGCGCACGAGGTCCGTCAGGTCGCTGAACCGGAGAGAGAGCTTGCCCTTTTTCTCCGTCAGGCGCGCCGCGTGGTCCACGACGCCCGCCACCGCCCCGCGCTCGAAGGGGAGCAGGCCCTCGGCCTTTACCATGTTCCCGACGAAGCGCGCGTACCGCATCTTCTCCCCGGCGGTGCTGTCCATCTGGGTGTCGAAGTCCGACTTTACCTTGAACATGTCCCGGAAGTCCTCGTCATAGTAGTAGAGGAGATAATAGAGCCAGGGGCTCCCGAGCATGATGATTTTGAGCGAAATGGGGATGGGCTCCGGCTTGATGCCTCCGGTGGAGAGGCCGTAGAGTTCCGCCACGTCCTCGATCTTCACCTCGTTTTTCTTGATGATCCGCTTGAGCGCGTCCCACGAGAAGGGGCTCCGGAGCGCGTCGATGGCATTCAGGACAAGGTAGCCGCCGCTGGCCTGCAGGACCGACCCGGAGCGGATCATGGTAAAGTTCGTAAAAAACGCGCCGAACCGCGCCTTGCGTTCGATGCGGCCCACGAGGTTGTTGTAGGTGGGGTTGGCCTCTTCGACCACCGGCCCGCCCCTGCTCTTCGCGTTGTCGACGATCACGTTCACCCTGTATCGCTCGAGAAAGCTCCCCTTGTCCATGCCTTCGACCGGAAACGGCAGTTCGGGCGTCTGGCCCAGAAACTCCCGCAGATTGTTCAGGATGTCCTCCTCCACGTCGATCAGATACTCGGGGATGCGCGGGTTCACGGCGTACTTTTCCCTGAGGTCTTCAAGCTGATGCCCCATGGAGAAATGCGCCACGCGGCGGTTCAGCTCATGGATTTTTTCGTGCGCCTCCTTGTCGAGTTGGCGCGCCTTGGACAGAAAGTCCCGGATTTCCGCGTCCACTTTTTTCTCATGCTCTTCGAGCTCCCGCCGCTGTTCGTCCGAGATTCCCTCCAATTCCTGGGGCGAGAGAGGCTTCCCCTTCCACAGCGGGACCTTGACGATGCCGGTGCGGGTGATCGAGAGCTGGAACCCCATCTCGAGGGCGCGCTTGCCCGCCTCTCCGAACAGGACCTCCTTGGCCTTCTCGCTTTCCTCCATAACACGGGTTTTCTGCTCTTCATACTCCTTGGACTCGAAGACCTTGGGGAGTTCACTCTGCATGAACTCGATAAACTTTTCCATGTCATTCCGGAACTCGCGGCCCTTTCCCGGAGGAAGCTTGATCGCCCGCGGCTGATCGGGGTCTTTGAAGTTGTTGATGTAGCACCAGTCATCCGGGACAGGACGTCCGAGCGCTATCCGCCTGACGAGCGATTTGACGATCGTGTTTTTGCCCGTGCCGGGCACGCCGGATACGAAGATGTTGTAGCCGTGGTTCGTGATGGAGAGGCCGAACTCGATCGCCTTTACCGCGCGCGCCTGGCCGATTACTTCTTCCTGCGGCGCAAGCTCTTCGGTCGTCTGGAAGGGGAATTCCGCCGGGTCACAGGCGTGCCGGAGCTCTGAAACGGGCACTTCACGGTCTTTGATATCCACATCTTCCTCCCTCAACAGCAAATTTTCTCTTCTTTAAACACAAGTGTATGCGCCGCGTGCTCCATTGTCAAGCCGGGCCTTCAACAGGTATTGGATGCCCCGTTGATATCGCGATATTTTACTATTTATCTGACGGCGCCCCGTTTCCTCGTTTGAGGAGCCGGGAAAAGGGAGGGATGAGGAGGCTGCATCGCATTAGATTGAATATCATCATGCTCATCCTATATCCCAGTGCGGTTTAACGGTTGAACGAATTTTGACCATGGAGTGAGAAAAGGGAAGAATCGTGAAGATGCCCATAGGCACCTTTTCAACGCACGCGCGTGAGGAGCGAGTTTTCGCGACTCACTCGACGCGCTGGTTAAAT
>DASWAB010000081.1:0-8555 GCA_036391375.1 Nitrospirota bacterium | reverse complement strand
GATGCCACCTCATACACATCCTTCGAGAGCCTCGGCGCGTTCAGAATGCGTTCCAATTGTCTCTTCATGAGCAGCCTGCGCTTTTCCTCGTAGCGTTTCCAGAGGGTGAACGACGATGCGAGACGGGCCGCGATCTGAGGGTTCATGGGATCGAGGGTGAGCACCTGGTCGGCGAGGAATTCGTAGCCCGCGCCGCCCGGGTCGTGGAAGCGCGCTGGGTTCGAGGCAAAGGCGCCGATAAGCGACCGGACCTTGTTCGGATTCTTGATGTTGAACACCGGATGTTTGATGAGCGTTTTGACCTCTTCCAGCGTATGCGGCAGGCGCGAGGACGCCTGGATCGCAAGCCATTTGTCCATGACCAGGGGATCATCCTTCCATTTTTCATAAAAGGACGCCAGCGCTTCGGCGCGTTCCGGACATTCCGTGTTCGCCAGATTGACGAGGGCCGCCAGCACATCGGTCATGTTCCCGCCGTTTTTAAACTGCCCCGCGCAGAGGTCGCGGACGTCCCTGTCTTCAAGCTCGGACAGATAGGCAAGGCAGGTGTTCTTAAGGCTCCTTCGGCCGATTGATTCCTGGTCGATGCGGTAAGGCCCGGCATCGATGTTCGCCTGATAAACTGAAAGGAAGCTCCTTTTGAGTTCCGCCGCCAGGGTCCGCTGGGCAGACACCTTCGCCTCGTGGATGGCCGAGGGATCGATCTCTTCCATGAAGTCCGCAAGGTAAGGCTCCGCCGGGAGCGCAAGCGCAAAGGCCTGGAACGACTTGTCCGGCATGTCGCTCTCAAGCGTCTTTTTGAATGCGTCGATAAACTTCCTGTCAAGGACAAGCGCCTTCCCTGCCTGATAATCCCTGACCATGCCCAAGATGAACCTGACCGCGAGCTGCTGGCCGGCGTCCCAGCGACTGAACGCGTCGCTGTCGTTCGCCATCAGAAACAGCCGCTCATCATCGGAAAGATCGAGCTTGAGTTTAACCGGAGCGGAAAAAC
The DNA here is from genome assembly GCA_036391375.1 of Nitrospirota bacterium. Taxonomy (GTDB): domain Bacteria; phylum Nitrospirota; class UBA9217; order UBA9217; family UBA9217; genus DASWAB01. The sequence continues at coordinate 7,561 of DASWAB010000081.1, read as the reverse complement.
CACGCAGGATGGATGGAATCGGCTCGTGCGGGATGCCGGAAAATACGAACGTCTCTTCCGGCTTTCGTATCTCAAGTACCCTTGTCCCATCTCCTCCCTCTTTTCCTTTCTCGCCTTCGAGACGCAACGGCAGGTCTTTTCCGTCTTTGCCGGGCAACCCGACCGCGATGGGGATCAGGAACGGCTTCTTCTTTGGCTGACCCGGCGTGGGCGGGCAGGTTTGTTTTATCGTAAGAGTATAAGTCTTCGCCTTCGGATCATACCTTCGAGTGACGACGAGTTCCGGAGTCCCCCCCTGGGAGTACCAGAGTTTGAACTGGGAGAGATCGATGCTGTTCGCGTCCTCCATGGCCTTCACGAAATCGTCGGTCGTGACCGCCTGCCCGTCATGGCGGGAAAAGTAGAGGTCCGTTCCCTTGCGGAAGCCTTCTGGGCCGAGGAGCGCGCGCATCATGCGGATCACCTCGGCGCCCTTGTTATAGACCGTGAGCGTGTAGAAATTATTGATCTCCACGTAGGATTCAGGCCGCACCGGATGCGCCATGGGGCCCGCGTCCTCGCGGAACTGATGGGTGCGGAGCACGTTCACGTCGCCGATCCGCCGCACGCCCGCCGAGGCCATGTCTTCCATGAACTGCTGGTCCCGGAACACGGTAAAGCCTTCCTTGAGACTGAGCTGGAACCAGTCGCGGCAGGTCACGCGGTCGCCTGACCAGTTATGAAAGTACTCATGCGCCACCACGCCCATGATGCCCTGGAAATCGGCGTCCGTCGCGGTCTCGGGCCTGGCCAGTACATACTTGGAGTTGAAGATATTCAGCCCCTTGTTCTCCATGGCGCCCATGTTGAAATCATCCGTGGCCACGATCATGAAGAGGTCCAAATCGTACTCCCTGCCATAGACCTCTTCGTCCCACTTCATGGCTTTTTTCAGGGATTCCATCGCATGAGAACATTTGTCTTTATTGTGATGCTGAACATAGATACGAAGGTTCACTTCGCGGCCCGACATGGCGGTAAACGTGTCTTCGATACACGCCAGGTCTCCCGCCACGAGCGCAAAGAGATATGAGGGCTTCGGGAAGGGATCGTGCCACTTGGCGAAGTGCCTGCCGTCCCTGAGGTCGCCTGAGCCGATACGGTTCCCGTTCGAGAGCAGGACAGGAAACTTCTTCTTGTCCGCGACGATGGTCGTGAAAAACTGCGCCATGTTGTCCGGCCGGTCCATATAATAGGTGATTCTCCGGAATCCCTCCGCCTCGCACTGCGTGAGGAAGCCGCTCCCCGACAGATAGAGGCCCGTGAGTTCGGTATTCGCCGCCGGGTTGATCTCCGTTTCTATTTCAAGGGTGAACCGGTCCGGGACCGGAAGGATGGTGAGGGACTCGGCATCGAGCTTGTAGTCTCTTTCCGTCAGGGCCTGCCCGTCGAGGCGGAGGGACTTGAGGATAAGATCCTTGCCGTTCAGCACGAGCGGATGAATCCCCTCGCACCGGTCATGCGTGCAGACCACGGTCAGAAGCGACTTGACCGCGGTTTTTCTCTCATCGAGATCGAACTGCAGGTTTACGGTCTCGATTCGGTAATCAGGAGGACGGTAGTCCCTGAGGTGAACGGCTTTGTGCGTTTCTTTGGGCGCAGGAGATGACATAAGAGGACCTCTGAAAAACGACAGACGGCGTCGATAATCGGCTTTTGAAAGCCCTTATGGTTATAATATCATACTGTGGAGGAAATGAAAGAGCCGAGGAGAAATGGTTTACACCTGCCACATCATGCCCTCGAAGTCGTCGGTGGGGGCCTTGAACTGGATGTAGCCGCGGTAGGGCCACTTTTCCACTTCCGACCCCGAACGCTCGACCGTGACGAAAATCCGGACGTCCTCGTTCGGCTTGACGCCGAGCAGATCGAAGGGCACGGCAAGCTCGATGATTTCATTCGCGGCCACCGTGTTGATCTGGGCAGCCTGCGTCCTCGCCCCGTTCTCGCTTTTAAAAAGGAGGGCGCTCACACGCCGCTCTTGAGGCGCGACGCGCATCTCGATATCCACCCCCCTGGGATTCAGAAAATTCACGAAGAATGCGAGGTCCGAGACTTTTTCGTCCTTCAGGCTGCCGCTCGGGTCGAGGCGGAGGAACAGGTTCTTCAGGTCGAACCCGTAATAGATATGGGTGATGATCGAGACGCTGCGGTGCATGGCGCCCCCGTCCTGGCTCACGTCGTAGAAGCCGGCGGGCAGCCACTCGAAATAGTTCGTGACCTGCCCGTCGATAACGGGGCTGATGAACGCCGTAAGCTCCACGGTGGGCAGGGCGTGCCGGTCCTCGCGCAGGATGGAAATCTGGAGTTCATCGGGCACGTCAAGGCCGAGAATGCGGTAGACGTTCATTAAATGAGTCCGGAAAAGGAGGTCGAACTCCTCGTCGTTCTCGGAGTAGTGGTCGTCCCCGTACCACCAGCACCAGTCGCTCCCCTCGGCAATATAGATCTCCTCCCATGCCGCGGCGATCTTTTCCCGGTCGCCGTTTCGGGAGGCGTAATCCGTCAGCGCCTGGCGGGTCTGCGCAAGGAGGTCCCATGCCCGGTTGTCCTCTTCGTGCCCGATCCAGATGCGGAAATTCGCGTTGATCCACGAGCCGGCATGAAGCCTTTCGATGGCCGCCTCCGCGGGGCGCTCTTTCAGGTATTCCCCGACGGTCACGCACCTGAGCCCCTGTTCGCGGCTCAGCCGCTCATAGAGATAAAGGAAGAAATCCCGGCCGTCGTTCTGGTAGTACTCCCAGGCGTTTTCACCGTCCAGGATGACCGAGACAAGGTGCGGCCCGTTGCTGACGCTCTTGCGCACGCGATTGAGCCGGTCGATGAGGTCGTTGACGGCGTTCTTGTAATCCCACTTGGAGTACACGAACCCGATAAGATCGGAGAGCGTGTGATCGCGGAACACGACGGATACACGCTTGTCTCCTTTGCCGGCAAGGTAGGGTTTATAGAGCACCGCGGGGTTTTTCATGACCCCGGCGAAATCGCGCTCGATGGGGACGCCGAGCGACCGGGAAAGCACGCCCTCGTCCGTGCCGATCCACCTGATCCCCGCGTCCGCGAGGAGCGGCACGATCTCCTCTGCCACCGAACCCTCGGCGGGCCACATTCCCGCGGGGCGGACGCCGAACAGGCTCTCGTGGTACGCAATCGCCGCATTGATCTGGGCCTGGGCGTCCTCCGGATGGGAAAAGCGGATTTCCGGCAGATGAATGTCGGGTACGGCGACCCTGGCCAGGTCCGTGTCGAACAAGAGCGGAAGGATCGGGTGATAAAACGGCGTTGTCGTCAGCTCGATCTTCCCTGCATCGGCAAGGCGTCTGTACTCCGGGATGATGAGCGCCATGATCTCCCGCTGCTTTTGCACGAGGAGCGCCTTCTCGTTTTCGGTGAAATCCGACCCCTTCCGCACCAGCCCCCTGAGAAAGGGATCGCCCTGCCTGAAAAGCGGATCGAACCAGGTAAGATTGAACCAGACCTGAAGGTCGAGATAGTCCTGCGCCGTATAATAGCGGACGGCATTCTGGAGATCGTGGGGGGAAACGCTGTGCCCCCTGCGGTCGAGCAGCTGCCAGTACACGGGATAGGGCTTGATCATCGTATCCCAGTTCGCCATGAAAAAATTCTTGAGCAGGAACAGCTTGTCGTCCTGGCTGAGTTCCGCCGCCGGTTTGAGCGTCAGGGCGAGAAACTTGTCCATGGCGCCGTTCTCGACGTAGTCGCGAATCTGCTTGAGGAGGGAGGGGACCAGGTTGAACGTCTGATGGATGTCCGGGAAATCGGTCAGGAGCGCGGGCATATCGTAGTAGTCCTTGATCCCGTGCATGCGCACCCAGGGAAGGATATACGAGCCCGTGATGTCGTCCTTGTAGTAGGGCTGGTGCATGTGCCAGACAAAAGCTATATAAAGGGGATGATCGGACATGGGCAGGCACCCTGCTTAAGCAACTATCTCAATCCCGGACGAGTCCGCACAAACTCGCTTTTTCTTTGTTGATTCTTCTGTTCGGTTTTGATTTGTTATGATGATAACTGTTTTGCCTGTTCTGACGTTATGAAATGGGAGAGCGCTGCCAGTATGAATTTGTGCGCATTGCCTCACGGCGCATTATAATAATACACGATCTCGCCGGGGCGCGCAAGCCCGAGTTTATCGCGCGCAAGCCGCTCCAGATAAGCGGGATCGCTCCGCAGGGCCCGGACCTCCCTGGCGAGTTTGGCGTTGTCCTGTTTGAGCTTGGCGATCTCTCCGGCAAGAGCGTCATGCTGCTTTTTCATCCGGTAGTACTTCACCACCCCCATTTCGCCGAGTATAAACGAGGCTAGGAAGTAGAGGGCGGCGAGAACCGCTCCCGCGACGAGCAATCGCTGCTTCCACGCGCCCCGGGAACTCCGGTCATTCTTTATGATGTAGTTCCGCTTAGGCATCCGCTCCGTTCTTTTCCTTTCCTCCGCCCCGCAGCCGGACGAAAGAACTTATCCGCATGGAAAAACAAAACCACGAAGCCCTGCTTCGTGGTAGAGTTCATTCAGTTATGATATGTCGATTTCATCATATCACATCCTTATTTCTTTTTGGAGGTCTTTTTTGCCTTCTTTGCCGGAGCTTTTTTCGTCGCCATGAACTCGTCACCTCCTTTCATCCATCGAATCGATCTATCTATCAGCAGCCGCTTTATGAAGCCCGCGCTCGGCAAAGCCTTTTGCGCGAAAAAAAGATGGTGACCTGACTCCGTTCGCCGTAATATTAATGATTACTGTTTTTTCGTCCGGATAAAATACGCCGGGGACATTGCGGTCCCCGGCGGTCCCGCTCCAATTCAAGGGACTCCATTATAAGGGGCTACTTCTTCTTCGCTTTCTTCTTGGCCTTCTTCTTGGCTTTCTTCTTGGCTGCCATTATTTGTCCACCCCCTTTCGGCATACCGCGTTCGTGAACCAAGCGGCCTTATCTTGAAACAAGCTGAGGAACATCATTCAACAGCGACATCTGCGAGTACTTTTCACGGATTCTTCCGCTCACGAGGGCAAAAAACTCCTCGGCGTCCTTGATTGCCTGCCGCGCCTCGTATCGCGAAATGATTTTTCCGGCTTCTTCCACGAAACTCTGCTGTTTTCTTCTCATCCGGTCGAACTTATTGATAAGGCTCTTGTACTGATCCCCCAGGATGACGCCCGCCGCGGTCACTACGGTCTTCTGGGTGTCCCTGCCGCGGACTTCCCTAGGTCTGAGCCCCTCGGCCATGATGAGCGCCCGGGCCGCGCGAACCATTGCATGGTACGCGGCCGCGAAGGCCCATTCCTCATCTTTCTCAAATAAGAGCTTGCTGGTCTCCAGATCGCGCTCCGCCCTCCTGACCAGCGCGATGATCTCCGCAGCCTCGGCCGTCCGCTCTTCAACGATCCCCGTTTCCCTGAGCCCGCTATAGTTCATCTTCTTTGCCTACCAGAAAAATCTTTCTGCCTTTCAGCAGCTCCCGGATGAACGGGTCTTTCGATTCCTTGCGCTTCCGGTATTCCTGCTCATCGAATACGAGATAGTCTATGTCTCGCTTCAGCTTCTCCTCAAGGCCCATGACGGTGTCGTTCAATTCGGTGATGTTCGCCTGACCGATTACCATAAGGTTGATGTTGCTGTCCTCTTTCTCCGTCCCCCTGGCGTAGGAGCCGTAAAGAAAAGCGGTCTTGACTCCTTTCAGCCGGGAAAGCGACGCCTTCATGGTCCCCTGCACGCCCGTCGTCTTGAAGATCAGCCCTTTCATCTCCGAGAAGATGGGGGAGTTTTTGTTCGCGAAATAGTACTTCTGAACGCCCCGTTTTTCCTTTGCCAGAAGTCCCATCTTGACCAGCTTGTCAAGTTCGCGCTTGATCCCCGCCGCGTCCTTGCCGATATGGCGGGCGATCTCCCGCAGGTAGAACCGGTCATCCGGATTGTTAAAGAACAGGCCTAAAAGCTCCGCTCTTGTTGAAGAGAAGAGTTTTGTCAGCACGTTGTGTTCTCCTCGTAGACAAATATACAACAAGAGTGTATGTTTTGTCAACAAAAAACTTAAAGAAATTATTTTTCCTAATGTTAGACAATTTATCAACATAAAAATCAACAAGCATTAAAATTGGTCAAAAAAATAATAGTTTTATGCCTATTTTTCCCATTTTTTTTAGCGCGTCCTGTTGCGCGGTTCCATACATCGCCCGGCCATGAACAATCACCCGGAGAACGCCGAAGGCTCGTAAAAATCGATTTCAAACAAAATCCCCCTGTAAACAGCCGCTCTTTTTCATCATTCATATCTGCATGGATCCGAAAGCGCCTTCGCCGCAGCAACCGGCGGCCGGTTACCTTTCCCGCCGTCTCCTTTTTTGAGCGCGATGGGTACGCGGCAAATGCGGGACGAAAGACCCGGCCACGATATTCGCGGATGCGGGTTTTCATTTTTAGTGTTTTCTTCCGCTCGCAGTTTATGGTATACTACAAAAGAATTTGTTGACAAAATGTCCTCAGCTACGATCGGAGAAAAATGAGTTTCAGTGAACTGGATCTGCCGTACGCAGTACGACAAGGAGTCGAGGGAGCGGGCTTCACGATATGCACTCCCGTGCAGGAAGCGGTCATACCGCGCGCGCTCCGGGGAGAAGATGTAGCCGCGCAGGCGCAGACGGGCACCGGGAAAACGGCAGCGTTCCTCATCTCGCTGTTCTCCCGGATGGTCAGGAACCCTGTGGCGGATATGGGGGACTCGCCCCAGGCCCTGATCATCGCTCCCACGCGCGAGCTGGCGGACCAGATTTATCACGAGGCGGAACGGCTCGGCAGGTTCACCGGCTTCCGGCTCCTCGCCGTGTACGGCGGCATTGATTACCAGAAGCAGATGGACGCCCTCCGGAAGGGGGTAGATGTGCTTATCGGCACGCCGGGCAGGCTCATCGATTACTACAAGCAGCGCGTGTACAGCCTCCGGAAGACCCGCTACCTGGTCATCGACGAGGCCGATCGGATGTTCGACATGGGGTTCATCGACGATCTGCGGTATCTTATCAAGAAGATGCCGCCCTATGCCAGGCGCCAGTCCATGCTTTTCTCCGCGACCCTCTCCTACCGGGTGATGGAGCTCGCATATGAGCATATGAATCTTCCGGAAAAGATATCGATCACGCCCGAGAAGGTAACGGTGGAGCAGGTGGAGCAGGCGCTCTACCATGTGGGGAAGCATGAGAAGATACCGCTCCTGCTCGGCATCCTCAGGAAGGAACGGCCCGGCCGCGCGCTCATCTTCGTGAACACCCGCAGCGCCGCCGAGATGGTCGTCGAGCGCCTGAGCCGGAACTCCTGGAAGGCGCAGGCGATCACCGGCGATATTCAGCAGAAAAAACGGCTGCGGCTCCTCGCGGACTTCAAGGAGGGCGGGCTCCCGATCCTGGTGGCTACGGACGTTGCGAGCCGCGGCATCCACGTCGAGGGCGTGACCCATGTTATCAACTACGACCTCCCCCAGGACCCTGAAGACTACGTGCACCGCATCGG
>DASWAB010000080.1:0-7911 GCA_036391375.1 Nitrospirota bacterium | reverse complement strand
CACTTCTCCGATAAAACCCAGATCGACGCCGTCGGCGGCGGAGATCCTGCCGCAGCGGCCCTGCAGGAAAAGAGGATGTTCGGCAGGATCGAGCCGGTACTTCAAACCAAGATAATAGAAGAGGACGTCGAGAACGGAATGCATCTCGGAAAAATTCGCCCCGGGGTGTGCGATAAGCGCGCCGAGGTTCAAGTCCGTTCGCGAACCCGCGTTCTCCGATGCATCGAACACGGCCACCTCGCCGACTTCAAAAACGCGATGGGGATAAAACGCTTTCGAGCTTGCCGCCTCAAGCGTGAGCAAGGACGGGAGGAGCCGGTTCCGGAGCGCCGAGTACGCAAGCGACATCACATTGTCCACTTCGACAAGCCGTTCTCCATCTTCCCTTGCATAGTCAAGCTCCTCGCGGGAGCAGAGGATATTGGACATGATCTCCTGGAAGCCCGAGCCGATCATGGCCCCGCGGACCGTGTCGGAAAGGAGTTCGAGCGGCGACAGCGCCCCCACCGTCGGCTGCTGAGGCATGACCGGTTCGAACGAATCGTATCCCCTGCTGATGGCGTAATCCTCCACCAGGTCCACGGGATGCATGATATCGTCCCGGTACGGCGGAACGACCACTGAAACCCTGCCCTTGCTCGTGCCGACCGAATGGCCGTAAGCGCTGAGATATTTTTTGACGTCCGCGGGGGTAACTCCCTCTCCGAGGCCGGCCGAAAACCTGGCAAGCGGAACGGTAAACGTGCCGGAGATGTCCACGGGGAAAGCGATCCTTTTCCCCAGGCCGGTTTTATAAGGGTAGGTCACGAGGATCGGCTCGATCTCGGCCCCGCGATCATAAAAACCCGCCGCAAGAATGTTGAGCGTAAGGGCCGTCATCCGCAGGTCCGTGCCGGTCACTTCGATCAGGACGTTTCGGGTGCTCGGCTTCACTTCGCCGATTTCCCGGCTGTTGATGATCGGCGGAAAGGAAAGCGCGCGTCCCATGCTGTCGATCAGCACCGGATACCGGGGGAAGGGCTTCACAATGTTGCCGTAGGCGATTCCCTTGGGATGGCGTTCGAGGATCTCCGCGAGCGTCAGCCGCTCATCCATGCCGAGGGGCATGAAAGAAACAGAGGCCGGTTCAGCCAGCCGGTAGGCGACGGGAAACAGAATACGGTCGAGTTCATAGATCCCGATCGAAACCGTGGCCCTTTTTCTGCCGAATATCTCCGAGAGTTTGTCCTGGCTCTGGATCGCCTGCGCCAGCACGTCGTCGTTCATGTGAACGTTGCTTGCCGTGCAGGCCGCAATAAAGGGCCGTACTTCCTCCATTTCTTTTGCGACCCGGATCTCGCGCATGGGCTTTCTGCCGTGCTTGAAAAACGGATAGGCCTCGGCCCTGCCCGCCAGGGCGATGCGGATCTGGCGCGCGATCCCCTCTGCGGACCAGAGGTCGGGCCGGTTGCTGTCCGACAGCTCGACCTTGAGGCCGTCGGTCTGGGCGTCGTACTCCTTGAGCTCCGCCTTTGCGAGCATGAGCTTTTTTTCGAGAACCTCAAGGGAAAGTTTTTTGCCGATGAGAGAGTCGAGGTCTCTTTTTTTGATATCGATCGTAGGCATTTGCTGTTTTTTAGCCACGAATTAACACAAATTTTCGCGAATGAGGCTTTCGGTGGGTTTAAATCTCTTGCTCAATTCGCGTCCATTCATGCAAATTCGTGGCCGACTTGTTTCTTTGTTCTAAATCAATCCAGATGCAATATTTTTTTAGTCCGAATAAAATCCAAATCCCGCGAAAACAGGTCCCGGATGTCCCTGATGCCCAAAGCCACCATGGCCATGCGGTCGAGGCCGAGGCCCCAGGCGATCACCGGGACATGCACCCCGAGGGGCGCGGTGACCTCGGGGCGGAACATCCCCGCCCCCCCCAGTTCCATCCAGCCAAGCTCGGGGTGCTTCACATGCAGCTCGACCGACGGCTCCGTAAAAGGAAAGTACGCGGGCCTGAACTGGAACTCTTTTGCCCTGGCGATTTCCCGCCCGAAAAGCGTAAGCAATCCGAGCAGCGCCCTGAAGCTGATCTCCTCGCCGAGCACGATGCCCTCGACCTGGTAGAAATCCGGCGCGTGCGTCGCGTCCACGGCGTCGTAGCGGAAACAGCGGGCGATCGAAAAATACTTGCCAGGAACCTTCGGCCCCGACGCGAGCGTCCTCGCCGAAACGGCCGTGCCTTGGCTCCGCAGGATCAGCCGCTTGGCGCGTTCCAAATCAAAGGCGTAACGCCAGCCCGTGGAGCCGGTCTTGCCGCCGTTCTGGTGGGCCGCGGCGACCTGTTTGCCGTAGGGTTCCTCGATCGTTTTACACGCCGGGGGATCCTTCACAAAGTAGACGTCGTGGATGTTCCTGGCCGGATGGAACTGCGGCATGAACAAGGCGTCCATGTCCCAGAATTCATTTTCGACCAGCGGTCCCCGCATCTCCTCGAAGCCCATGCCGATGAACTTGTACTTGACGAAGTCGAGAAATTCTCTGTACGGATGTTTTCTGCCGATGCTTTGCCGGGGCGGATTGAGCGCGATGTTGTAGGCGCGGAACTTTTTGTTCTTCCATGTTCCCTGTTTCAGCATCTCGGGGGTGAGGGCCGACACCTCTTCGAGGACGCCGCCCCGTTCTTTCATGAGGCGAAGCAATTCCTTTCCGGATCCGGTCATGCTGTACAAGCGGTTCTTCTTCTCCGTGATGCGGAAAATGCCTTTTGACTTGCCGCGCTTGTGAAAGTTCGCGCTGATCGTCTCCTGCTCCGCGTCCGAGAATACGGATATCTCCGCAGGCTCCTTTTCCGCTACGTCCTTAATGAGTGCGGTCAGGAACTCGTAGACCGAGGCGTCGGTCCCTGCGGCAAGTTCGAGGATTCCGCCCTGGGCTATTTGAACAACGCCCGCCGCTTTGAGCGCGCCCACGGCGGAGCTCACTTCCGCGGGGTCCATTCCCCATGTCCGGATGATGTCCTTGACCGTGAACTGTTTCCCCTCTCGCAGGGCATTCAGTATCCGCATCTCGGGAGTGCCTTTGTGCAGATACTCCTTGCCGGTTTCCGTAAGGGAAACCAGAGAAGTGACCGACTCATCCTTTACGTCGAGCAGGCCCTTGATCTGAAGCCAGCCTGACGCCATGTCGAGGCGGGATTCGTCGAGACCTGATGATTTCTGGATATCCGACGCGGTCAAGGCATCGCCCTGGCTGAAACAGAAAAGCACCTTATTTTCGAGGGGATGAAGGCTTTCGAGCAGTTGTATGAGGTCGGCAGCCATAAGTTGCCGATAAGATTACTTGCATCGGGCGGATTTGTCAAGGAAAAACCCGGATCGGGCCGGGAGCGGGTTGCGGGGCCGCGCCCATTAATCCCATGACGGCAAAAGACCGTCAGCCGCGGGGCCGGCCGTTCTCCTGGCGCTGCTTCCTGTTGTTTGATTTGTTTTTAAACGGCGACCACAGAAACACCTTCGTCCCGAAACCGGGATAGGATTCTATCTCGCAGTCACCGCCCAGCCGCTTCAGCCGCTGCCGGATCGTGAAGAACCCGAACCCTTCTTCCTTGGCCGTGACTTTCGTCATGTCGAAGCCTATCCCGTCGTCTTCGACGGAAACAGCCACGCCCCGCTCGTCCGCGGCAAGGCAGATTTTTACGCTGCTCGCCTGCGCATGTTTGACGACATTCATCAGCAGTTCCCGGACCGCCCTGAACAAAAGGTAACGGGCGTTTTCGTCGAGCTGCTTGGGCCGGCCGTCGTCCGCGACGCTCACCGTCAGCTTGTGCGTTTTCTGGATCCCCTCCGCAAGCGACCGGATGGCGGATTCAAAACCGACCTCGATCAGAACGGGCGGACAAAGTTCAGCCGTCAGGGACCGCGTGTATTGGATCGATTGGCCGATCAGTTCCCGGATTTCCTCCAGGGGGGCTACCAACTCAGTGGCGGGAAACTTTTTCCGTATTGCCGCCAATTTGAACAGCGACACCACCAGGCTCTGGCCGACAAAATCATGGAGGTCCGCGGCGATAAGATGCCGTTCCCTTTCTTCGATGCGGGACTCCATGGACCGCAGCTCTTTTTTATAGGCCTGGATCTGCTTCTGCATTCCCTTTCGGGACGAGATGTCCCGGACGATGACCAGCGAGGATCGCGTGCCCTGATACTGGAACGTTGAAGCGGCAATCTCCACATCCACCGCTGTCCCGTCGAGACGAAGGCATCTCGCGGGAAAGAAAGGAACGGAAATTTCCTCCTGTTCCGTCCGTCGAAGCGTTCGGGCTACGTTTTCGCGGCAATCCTCCGGAAAGAAATCCGCTATCCTCCGCCCCATGATCTGCGGAAGGTCTCCGGCGCCGAAAAGCTTCACTCCCGCCGTATTGACGAACAGAAACCGCTCTTCCCGCTGAATATAGATCGCGTCCGGAGAAAGTTCGACCAGGCGGTGATAGCGTTCCCAGCTTTCCCCCACCAGTTCCTCGGCCAGTCTGCACGCAACGGCCATATCATTGAAGGTCGAAGCAAGGCTTTCGAGCTCATCCCCCGTCTCCGCCGGCCCCTGCTCGACCGGCAGCCCCCTGGCGAAGGCCTTCGCGGTCTCGTTCAATTGTTTGAGCGGACTGGTGACTTTTCTCACGGCGAGATACACGATGCCGCCGCTTGCCAGGACAAAGATCAGCATGACGAGAACATGACGGACGACGATCCGGCGAATTTCCTGATGATAACGGTCCTTGCTCAGCGTGATGCCCACATAGCCGATCACCTTTTCGGTCGTGCCCTCGGCGCCGAAATAAAGCATCTCGTCCGGTTTAGCGGCCGCCTTGATCACAATGGGCCGTAAAAATTCAAACGCCTGGCCGGTCTCCGCCATGCTCAGCGCCTGCTCGGTTTTCAGGCGGGACACGTTGTGCTGTTTCACCGAAATCGCGTCTGTCCCCGATGCCCTGTTCACGAAGTAGAGCGCCTTGAGACGTAAATTATAAATCGACACCCCGGTCACGTCCCTCAGGCTCATGATGTGGTCCGCCTCGTCTTGGAGCATCTTCTGGTTTTCCGAATAGACCCAGACCATCATGTCGCGCGCAAGAAGTCCTGTAAGCATGTCCCCGTCTTCACGAAGGCCTTCCCTCATCTCACCGCGCTCGTGGACGATGGCAAACACCGTGTATACCGTCAGCACCGCGACGATGACGGCGACGAAGGCGGAAAAGATCTTGAGGCCGAAGCTTTCCCGTATGAGCGTCCGTATGTTGAATATCTTACTCAATTCTTTTTCCCTTCCTGCTCACTTCGTCCCTGATCCTGATGCCCATCTTGTTCGCCACCTTCATATTCAGCACAAGATGGGATGATCGCGCATAGACACGGATTGCATCGCTCCGCGTGGCTGTCAGCCTGTTGACGATCTCCCCGGCCTGGGCCCCCATGTCGTAGGGGTCCACTTCGAGGGCCGCCACGGCGCCCATCTCGGCGTATTTCCCTGAGAACGTAAACACCGGCACGCTCTTTTCAAAGGAAAAACGAAGCAGGACATCCACGAATTCGGAGATAACCAGGGCGGGATCGGGGATCATCCAGAAGACATCGATTTTCCCTTGCAGGGCGTTCAGGAGTGCCGGAATCTCGGCGGGAGCGCGTACTTCGCTTACGACCAGCTCAATTCCGGCCGCGCTCGCCGCACGCGCCGCCTCTCCGACGAACGTTCTCGTGTTCCGCGGATCGTACAAGAGCCCGATCCTCTTCGCAGAAGGAAAAACCTCTTTTATGGCGGTCACATAGGTCTCCGGGGAGATGTCCATGCTCACGCCCGACAGAGTGGAGTTCGCCCCGGACGTCTCCGACGGCATCACCATGGCATAGACCAGCGGCAGGCCCTTTATCGCCTTTACTGCTTTAAAAGCGCTCGTCCCGATGGCGAAGACAGCGTCCGGCGGGTCGTCCTGCAAGAGTTTCCCGTCGTTCAGCGCCGCTTCCCGCACAGTGCACGAAGTCGCATCTTTGAAGCCCCGGAGAACGTCCTGATAGGGTTTCAGGTCCGCGCTTTTGACGACAATGACTTCGCAGGAATGGCCGGGAGCAGGGCAGACCGCGGACGCGCCAAGCGCCGCGATGAAGAGGGACAAGGCCCGCATTCGAACTTTTATAGGGAAAGGCAAGACGCGCATGAATTTTGAAACATTCACGACAAATTTCACAGTCCGTATCTGACGTCCTGGAGCACAAGGGCTTTGAGCGTTTTGTCGAGAAACTGCTTTTTACAATCAACGCCCCGCATGTTCCCGTCCCGCGCCAGCTTCATGTATCTGCACCCGCCGAAACAGAGGGGAAGATAGCTGCACGCGAGACACTCCTCATTTTTCCAGTTGTCGAGGTTGTACATCGCACGGCCGTCGATCATCCCGCTTTTGAGATCGCCGACGCAGTAGTCCTTTCTGCCGATGAACCCGGGGCACTTGTACAATGTTCCGTCAAAATTGACGATGGCGATGTTCCTGCGTTCGATGGAGCAGACAAACGGCAGAAGCTCCCGGGTGCGGAAGCCGCGTTTCAATGTTTCTTCACGCAGAAATATCGTCGCGTCCGCAAGCCATGGTTCGTCTGTGGTCATACAGCCGTCATGGAAATCCGGGGGCGGGAATTCATCGCGCTCGCTGATGACCGGCCCGAAATTTACAGAAGAAATCTTCTCTGGGGTAATGCCGCTCTCCAAAAAATAATCAAGAAGTCCCGGAAATTCCCGGTAATGACCGCGTGCGTAATTTCCGCCGATCTGAACGTCGATCATCGAGCAAACTTCCTGAACATTGCCCACGATCGTGTCGAAGGAGCCTTTCCCGCTTTTAAAAGGCCGGAACAGATCGTGCACCTCGCGGGGGCCGTCGAGCGTCACGCCTGCTTTTTTTAATCCGAGGGGCTTTAATTCTTCGACGACGCGGCGCGTCAGGAGCGTGCCGTTCGTGATGAAGGAGCTGGCGTACTTCAGTTTTTTCTTTTTCGAAAATGACAGCAAATTTTCCGAAATACGGAGGATGGTGTCCATGCTTAAGAGCGGCTCGCCGCCGTAAAAGACGATATTGATCTCGCTGGTCTTGTCGAAATCCTGCGACTTCACGAAACCGACCAAACTCTCCGCTGTATCCTCTGACATGAAAAATTTGCCCTTTCTTTTTCCCTCGAAGCAGTACCTGCACGCAAGGTTGCAGTCGAGGCCGAGGACCACGACTGCGTTGAATGTTTCACTATCGGAATTGAAATTCTCTATGAAGCTGAGCATCTCCTGCCTCTCAGATTCGGAATCCTCCGCAAGAAGCCCGTATTCATCGAGGGTTCTCTTTTCACTTTTAGACAGATTGCCGTTTTCAATGTCATGGACCACATCAGACGAAACGTCTAACACGGTCATTGTCTTCGTCGAAAACAATGTCCTGAGTTTCTCGTCTTCAGGATGGCGATATATTTTACAATACCTGGATAAAGCCATGAGCGCCTCGGATGATGAAGACTAAAAAGCTGAGGGAGAGCATGCGCTCTCCCTCACTAAGATATGGTATTCATTAATGGATGAACATCCCCGGGCCGATGCCGCAGCATGCAAGCTTAGGGGCCTCTTTTTTCGCTGCTTTCTTCCCGGCCTTTTTCTTGGCTGTTTTTTTCTTTGCCGCTTTCTTCTTTGCAGCCTTTTTCTTGGCCCCTTTCTTCTTAACCGTGATGCGTTTTGCCATTCGTTTCACCTCCTCTATTTTGGAAGATCACGTTTACAGGCATCCATCATCATCAAAAAATCTATTTACGCAGTAAAATTCTTTAGAATTTATACCGTATCCCCCCCTCATACCACCGTTCCGGGTTTTTGTATACCGAAATAGGATACTGTGAACCATTGAAAATATTGTGG
>DASWAB010000079.1:0-11733 GCA_036391375.1 Nitrospirota bacterium | reverse complement strand
TGCATTTAAACTGGGAAGTAATCCAAACAGCGGGGCAAATGAAGAGTATAGAAATCTTTTTAAACTTTCCCGTTGCTGACATGAATAGAAACGTTTTGTGGAGAAACCCGGAGAAAGTCGACCCCGAACAGTCAGGGCGTTTGACAGCGTTCTGGGGTGATGACAGTTGGCGTCAAGCAGCGTATAATACAACCGGCAATCTTTTCGGATGGGAAGAAAAGACAGAAAACGAGGATGTGGCGGAGGCATTCCGAAAGCGATTAAAAAAAGTCGCTGGATTTTCATGCGTGCCGGAACCGATTCCGATGAGAAATAGAAATAGCGCCATTGTTTACTATCTGTTCTTCGCATCACACAAGCCCGCTGCTGATAATATCGTGAAAGATATATTTGTGAAGTATCGTAATAAAGGAGTTTCATAATGGGACAAAAATCATCCATAGAATGGACAGGGTCGACCTGGAACCCCGTGACCGGGTGTACGAAGATCAGCCCCGGTTGCATGCACTGCTACGCCGAACGCATGGCAAATCGTTTGAAGCTGATGGGCCAGCCGAACTATGCGAACGGATTCAAGCTTGCCATGCACGAGCACGCGCTTGAGCTGCCGCTCAAATGGAAGAAACCGCAGACCATCTTTGTAAACTCCATGAGCGACCTTTTTCTAAAAGACGTTCCCCTCTCCTTTATCGGGAAAGTTTTCGACGTCATGAATCGCGCTCATTGGCATACGTTCCAGGTTCTTACGAAGCGAGCCGGCCGGCTGCTTGAACTCAGCCGGGAACTGCCCTGGGCGTCGAACATCTGGATGGGCGTGACGGTCGAGAATAAGGACTACGTTCATCGCATAGACTGTCTTCGTGAGACCGGCGCATACATCAAGTTCCTGTCCGTCGAGCCACTCTTAAGTGCAGTTCCCAATATGAACTTAGACGGCATCGATTGGGTGATCGTAGGCGGCGAATCAGGCCCCGGCGCAAGACCCATGGAGCCGTCGTGGGTTGTCGATATCCGCGATCAATGCCGTACGGCAAGCGTGCCTTTCTTTTTCAAGCAGTGGGGTGGGGTGAGGAAGAAAAAGGCAGGGCGGGAACTGGAAGGAAGGACGTGGAACGAGATGCCTGCTGTCGTATTAGAACGGACAGCTTAATTCCCAATTGTGTCTGGTGCAAAAATCATTGCCCCGTTGAGGCATGACGATCTTTTCACCGTTCGTGAAGCTCTTAACGAGACGCGTCTGCGGTCGATCAGAATGGCCTGCCTCTTTTTAAGCCGCCGATGGCACTGACGTTCACGTCTTCATTTCTCCGCCAAACAGATCCACAATCTTTTTTACCAGCGCTGGCAGCGACGGGTCCCTGGCGCCCATCAAAAGAACGCAGCCTCCTGATTTCGCGTCTGCCTTTAATCGTGTCAATAGCTCTTCGCGGTCCGTTACCGCCTGCGCATTGAAAGCCACGGCGCCAAGGCCGGCAATGATGTCCTCCGAGGAGATATTTTTCTGCGCCGTGCCTCCGGCATAATAGATCGGCAGGAGGTAGAGAGAGTCGTTCTTGTTGAAGGTGGTCCGGAAGGTTTGGATGTATTCGTCCTTCAGGAACCTTGTCGGCCCGAATCCGTGAGGCTGGTACACGGCAATGATCCTGCCCGAAAGCCCGCGCGCCGCGCGGACAACGGCCGCTATCTTGGCCGGATTGTGCGCGAAGTCATCGACCACATACACGTTTTCTTTTGTCCTGCTCACGGAAAAACGCCGGGCCACGCCCTCGTAATTTTTTACCGCATCGGCAAGCGGCAACCCTCCGCATCCGAACCGCTCGCATACGCAAAGCGCCGCGCGCAGGTTTTCAAGATTATGCTCTCCCGGAAGCGGCAGGTGATATTCCACGCCGCTCTTAAAAAGCCTGATCGACGCTGGCAGCAGTTCTTCCCGGTCAGGCCGCCATGAGGCGAGGTCGCCTCGGCCGAAACGCACAGTCGCGGGGAGGGAAACCAGGATGGGATCGTCGGCGTTGGAAGCAGTCCAGGGAGAGTTTGAAATCAACGTTTCGAAAAACTGTTTAATCTCGCCGATCGTTTTATGGTCCTTGGAAATATTCAAAACGACCGCGGCCTCGGGACGGTATTTGACGAGCGACCCGTCGCTTTCGTCCGCCTCCACTACCAAAAGATCGGAGCCGCCGCTCCAGGCATTGCCGATCATTCCCTGTTTTTCAAGCCTTCGCAACGCAGCTCCGCTTATGAGGGAAGGAGATTTATCACACGCAGTCAAAAACTCGAAGATCATCGCGGTCACCGTGGACTTGCCGCTCGTACCGGCGACGGCGATGGTCCTCCTCGTCGCAATAATCGCGCTCAGAAGATCCGAACGATGGATGATCGGAATGCTTCGCTCACGTGCGGCGACGATGTCCGGGTTCGTTTCTTCTATGGCGGTCGAGACGCAGACGACATCGGTGTGCTCGTTTATGCCTGACCCGTCCTGGGGAGCAACGGAACATCCCAACCCTTCAAGTGATCTTCTGATCGAAGCGGTGTCTTCACTTGCATGAAACCGATCGGAGCCGGACACGGAGATTCCCTGAAAGCGCAGGTATTGCGCGAGCGCGCTCATGCCGCTTCCAAAAATGCCGGTAAAATGGACGCTGCGGCACCGAAGTTCCCCGACCACGATGGGAGGAGGATCGATGTATACGAGCGTGCCTTCCGGCACGTTGTCGAAAAGGCGGATGACGTCGTGGTTTCGCATGCACACGCACCCGTGTGAGAGCGGTGTCCCGATCAGGTCTTCCCGGCCCGTGCCGTGGATGTAGATGTAGCGCTCGTAAGAGTCCACTCCCGGACCTTTGTTGATTCCCTCCTCAAGGCCTTCGAGCCGCAGAATGCGGGTGAGGATCAGGTTGTCTCCGTTCTGTTTGTGGTCCCATTCTTCGCCGGTGTCTTCCCGGTCCCGGAAAACGCGGCCGGGAGGCGCGCCAGCCCCATACTTCTCCTTGATCCGGTGAAGTCCCAGCGGTGTTTTAAGCGAGTTCTCCCGGTTGCCGTTGCCGAAGCGCGAGGTCGAGCAATTGTACCTCTCTACGATGGTGTCGTTTTTACAAAGAAGGAGCGTCTGCGTCTCAATGGACACGACGAGAAAAAAGTCCCGCGGCCCGTTTAAAAACCGCCCCATTTTTTTGTAAACGCGGCGTAATCGAGCTGCTTCCGTAAGAGTTCGTCTGCCTTCGTCTGCCTTGTTCATACCGGGGAAAGATACTGTATTTTTGATAATAGAACAAGAGAATTTTACGGGGGAAGAAATAAAATGCGGAGATCCTTCAGCTTTCTCGCCCTCAGGAAGGGGATTCTGCAACTGGTTGATTGATAATGATTTGAGCGGCGCCGCGGTAAGATTGTTTTCCGGAAGATGTATTCTCAGTGTTCCCAGCGGTTACTATTTAGATTTCCTGCTGACTTCCCGGTATCTGAAGCAATCGATGAGGTGGTCGTTGATCATGCCAGCCGCCTGCATGAAGGCGTAGCAAATGGTTGAGCCTACGAACTTGAACCCGCGCTTCTTCAAGTCCTTGCTCATGGCGTCGGATTCTTTTGATGTTGCCGGAATCTTCGAAAGCCGCCGCAGCCGATGCTGCAGAGTTCTGCCGCCGGTAAACTGCCAGATGTAAGCATCGAACGATCCGAACTCTTTCTGAATTTCGAGAAACATTTTTGCGTTCGCGATCGCCGACTCGATCTTCAGACGGTTGCGAATGATGCCGTCGTCCTTGAGGAGACGCCGGACATCTTTTTTTGTATACCGGGCAACGATCTTCGGATCGAACCCGTGAAAAGCCTTGCGGAAGTTCTCGCGCTTCCGGAGCACCGTGGACCATGACAGCCCCGCCTGCGCCCCGTCCAGGATCATGAATTCGTACAGTGTCCGGTCATCATGAAGCGGCACGCCCCACTCCGTGTCATGGTAGGCGATCATGAGAGGATCATCCGATGGCCAGGGGCATCGTTTTACTTCCTTTCGCATGCTGTTCTCCTGATAACGAAAGAATAGTACAAACGACGCGGAGAGTCAATGAAGAAACCAATTTTCGATTGAAAATCCGTCCCACGCATGGCATAATCACGAAAGGACAAATGCATCGAACGCATAAGGAGCTCTTCATGCATATTCAGCCGGCGCTGGGCATCATCGTCTTCCTGGGAATCGCTTGGGCCATCAGCGAGCAAAGGAACAGGGTCAGGTATACGACGATTCTTGCCGGCGTTGCGGTGCAATTCACGACCGCCGGCATCCTCCTGTATGTCCCTCTGTTCAGGAAAATATTTCTTTTCCTGAATAACGCGGTCCTTGTCCTCGAGTCCGCGACAAGGGCGGGCACGTCTTTCGTGTTCGGCTACATCGGCGGAGGCGCTCCTCCATTTTTGCTCCGGGAGCCGGGAGCAAACTTCATCCTTGCGTTTCAGGCGCTGCCGCTCGTGCTCGTGATCGGCGCGCTTTCTGCTCTGCTCTTTTACTGGAAGATCCTTCCCTCCGTTGTGAAGGGCTTCTCCTACCTGCTCCAGAAGACGATGAACGTGGGCGGCGCCCTCGGCTTGGGCGCCTCGTCCACGATCTTTCTCGGCATGGTGGAGGCGCCGCTTCTGATCAAGCCATATCTCAAGAACATGACCCGGAGCGAACTCTTCTCGCTCATGACCGTGGGCATGGCCTGCATCGCCGGGACGGTGATGATTTTGTACGCGACGTTTCTGACCGGCGTGGTCCCCGACCCCCTCGGGCACCTCTTGATTGCGTCTTTTATTCACGTTGCCGCCGCGATTACGATCGCCCGGATCATGGTCCCCGAAACAGGCGGGGAAACGGCCGGGAGTTTCCTCCCGCAGCGGAGCGCGTCAAGCTCGATGGACGCCGTTGTCAAAGGGACCATGGACGGTCTGCATCTTCTCTTGAACATCGTCGCCATGCTCGTGGTCATGGTGGCGCTCGTGCATCTGGCGAATACACTGATCGGCCTTCTGCCGAACGTCGCCGGCCAGCCGCTGACGCTTCAGAGGATTCTCGGGTTCATCATGGCGCCCGCTGTCTGGCTCTTCGGCATTCCCTGGCGCGAAGCCCAGACCGCTGGCTATCTCATGGGGACCAAGACGATCCTGAACGAACTCCTGGCTTTCCTCGAAATGGCGAAGCTCCCCGCGGGGGCGCTCGGTGACCGGAGCAGGCTCATCATGACATACGCGCTCGCGAGCTTCGCCAACTTCGGGAGCCTCGGCATCCTCATCGGAGGACTGGGGAGCCTTGCGCCTGAGCGGCGCGACGAGGTGGTCTCCCTCGGCATAAAGGCCCTCGTTGCCGGGACCCTTGCCACCTGCATGACCGGCGCGGTGATCGGGATTTTTTCGTGATTCTTCAAAAAAAAACGATAAAAACGATCAGTTCATTCCCTTTTGATAATACCACCCCATAACCTTCTCGAAATTCTGCAGGATGGTCTCTTTTGCGTTCACGATGAAGACGCGGTTTCGGACCTGAAACAACTCACGCACCATGCGAAGCACCTTCGGCGGATCGGCGGAGCGGCGTGCGAGCTCCTTCTCGAACATGGGCACGAGCTTGTCTTTCATGCGGAGTTCCGTGTCCATGAAGAACACGGAAATCGCGGGCGCGAGGTCCTCCACCCGGTCGAGAAAGGCCGCAATTTCACTGTCGTAGACCTGTTTGGGCGGAGAGGATTTCACCTCTATATAAATAATAAGGGAGCCGTCGAATTTCGCGATGACGTCGTAATCGCCCCCCACTTTCGGGCGTTTGAACTTTGCGCCCCATACCGCCTCCGAGCCGAACTCCCGGCTGAACATTTCTGCAATATACCATTCCAATGTCGGACCGAAACTGGTGATGGGTTCCCTGGCAAGGGAATATTCCTTTGCTTTTTTCTTCACCAGTTTGATGGAAAGGAGATAATCGATATATTCCTTAGTCACCGAAGGCGTCGCATACCGCGTCACGTCTTGGGGCCTGAAGCGTTTCTGGTGCTTGATCACGTCACGGAGAAAAAGACGGAAGGAATATTTGTGAAGCATGCGGTAGTAGCCGGTCAGATATTTTTTCGCCGGGATGAGCAGGTCGGCGGCGGGCTCTTTTTTGTAGATCCGGAACCCGCGCCGTTTCAGCAGAATATCAAGATTCGGGGATTCACGGCTGAGGGCTTTTCGGAGCCTTTTTACTTCCGCGCGGAGATAAGCGAGTTCGGTGAGGGTTTTATGGTCCATGCCGCCGTTTATCAAAACTTCAATAACCGCTATGCGAGTATCACGCGCACATCGAGCGCGGCCGCGCCTTTGATGTAAACGCGCACGGGATTCATGTCGATCTCTTTGATTTCGGGAAAATCAGTCAGGAGCTTCGTGAGATTGGTTATAACGAGGTGCACAGCTTCCTCATCGAGCGCGGGACTCCCGCGAAAACCCCGGAGAAGCGCGCCGGCCCGCGTCCGGGATATCATGTCGATCGTTTCTTCATGAGTGAGCGGCAGGATGCCGAAGACGGCGTCTTTGAGCGCCTCGACCCAGACGCCCCCGAGGCCGAAGGCAACAGCGGGTCCGAACTGCTCGTCACGCAGGCCCCCGATCAGAAGCTCAAGGCCCGGCGGCAGCATCTTCTCGAGCAGAAACGAGCGGACGACAGCGCCCGGAGCGCGTTGAGACACATTGGCGTTGATCTGCTTTACGGCGGCCGCGAGTCCGGTTTCGTTGTTAATATCGAGCGCGATTGCGCCGGCATCGGTTTTGTGTAAAATCCCGGCGGATTCGGCCTTGAGCGCGAGCGGGAATCCGAGCTTTCGGCCTGCCGCAAGGATATCCTGCTCGTGTCTCGCATCGGCGACCTCCGATCTCGGCACAATGATCCCCACAGCGTGGGCCAGGGCCTTTGCCTCGTGCTCAAAGAGCATCTTGCGGTCTTCTTTCAATGCGGATTGTATGATCTCTTTCGGGGTTTTCATATTGAATTTGTGTAAAGAGATTCACGCATCTCTGCACATGGCCTGTCTCAGGGCCGCGAGCGACCGCACCGCGCGCTCGGGGGACGGATACACGGGGATGCCGAGCTTCAACAGCGACGACATGGCCTCCCGCGTGTAACCCAGACCCTGGAGCATGCAGCAGGTGACGGGCTTTTTCGCCTCGTGGCAAGCGCGGGCGATCAACTCCGTGGCTTCGTCGGTCACCGTGGTCGCTCCCATGAGCACGATCACCACCGCCGCGTCGTAGTGCGGCAGCGCCTCCCTGAGCGCCGTGTAGTAGTCCTCGTTTCTGCCGCTGCCCGTGAGATCGATGGGATTGTTCTTCACAAAAAAAGGAGGCAGGGCGTTTTCGAGCTTCCTGCGCGCTTCCTCGGGCACGCGCGGCATGATGAAGCCCTCCTGCTGCGCCTGGTCCGACGCGGCGACCGCCATGCCGCCGCCGTTCGTCACGATCAGGAGCCGGTTGCCCACGCAGGGGTAGTCCATGAGCGCAACTGCCTTTGCCGTGTCGACCATGTGGTCGAATCCGAAGGCCTCGACCGCGCCGGCCTGCCGGAAGGCGGCCTGATAGAGTCCGTACCTTCCCGCAAGCGTCGCCGTGTGCGAGGCGACCGCGGCGGCCCCCAGCTCATGCCTGCCCGCCTTCCAGATGACGAGCGGTTTTTTGGCGGCGAAGGACTTTGCCGCCTGCAAAAACTTTCTGCCGTCTCCCACGGACTCCATGTACATGGCGACCGCGCCCGTCTGCGGATCGCCGGCGAGGTAGTCGAGCGCGTCTGCTTCGTCCACGTCCAGCCGGTTGCCGTAGTTCACGGCCTTGGCGATGCCCATG
Source organism: Nitrospirota bacterium (assembly GCA_036391375.1). Taxonomy (GTDB): domain Bacteria; phylum Nitrospirota; class UBA9217; order UBA9217; family UBA9217; genus DASWAB01. The sequence continues at coordinate 3,885 of DASWAB010000079.1, read as the reverse complement.
CCGTCCCGGGCGAGCGCCTCCATCAGGATGACGGTGATCGCGCCGCTTTGGGAGATGATCGAAAGCCGTCCCGTCGAAGGCCGCGATACGCGCTCGCGGGAGACAAAAAAGCTGTCGAGTCCGTTGTCCGTGTTGTAGACGCCAAGGGCGTTCGGCCCGATCACCCGGATGCCGTATCGCTTTGCTTTTTCCGCGATCCGCTTCTGCATGCCGGCGCCTTCCTCCCCGGCCTCGGCAAACCCCGAGCTGATGAGGATTATCCTTCGGATTCCCTGCTCGCCGATGGGCACGATTTCCTGCTCCACGAGGCGCGCAGGCAATGCGACGACAGCCAGATCGATCTTTTCCGGGATCGCCTTGATGGATGGATAACAGCGATGCCCGAGCAGGGTTTCGTGTTTGGGATTCACGGGATAGACGGCGCCGTTGAAGTGAGAGAGGTTCTCGAGGATGGCCGTGCCGGGCTTCGCGGGTTTGTCCGTAGCGCCGATCAGGGCGACGGTTTTCGGGTAAAAGAAGTCGTGGAGGTCATGGGCCATGTTGTAAAAATAGCATAATCCTTCGGTAAATGTAAGGGTTCTCCTCTCAACAAAGGCACATTTATACAGCGCGCCGGCTTATGACTCCTGGGTTTACCTCCAACAAGTTCGTAGTGATCGGGTGGGGCTTTTCACCCCTTACCAGTGGCAATTCACCCACTTTTTCTCATGCTCCGACACATTGTTTTTTATAACTAATTGATATTATAAGCTTCTAAAAATGGCACGAAGAATGCACTTTAAAAGATTAGAAACTAAGAAACTGTTGTAAAGCTGGTGAGCAAGATGAACAAGGAAGAGGCGCTTACTATTACCCCAGAGCTGGAAAGGGAGGTCGTCAATATCCTGGACCACAGCTCGCTCTACCACGGCATGTCGGTGGGGGAGAGGCAGCGGCTGCTCCATTATCTTGTATCATCGTATTTTAATCCGCAGCCGAATGAGAACAGAGGCCTTCAGACGACCCACATCCCTTCCGAGCAATAACGCCCGTCAATCAAGACGCAATGAGCCCGTTCCGGAAACGCCGTCTTCTCCCATGCTTCGAATAGCATTTCAGCATTTTTTCTGCCCTCATCGGTTCGGCCTTTCCGCGTTCTTTTTCCTCCCCGCTGCGTATGATTTTTGTCATATCGACAGAACCGGAAATCGTGTATGATGCCGTCAATGGATCCTCAAAGAAGACATATCCGTTATCTGCGATATGCGGTGCAGTTCTGCTTTCTCGCCCTCACGATCTTTATCGGCTACCGCTTTTCTCAGTTCGTCCTGCATTTCGAGGCTCCGGGCCATCCGTTTGTCGAGCGGCCGCCCTCGGTCGACGCCTTCCTGCCGATCGGCGGGCTCGTGGCCCTCAAGTACTTTCTGTTCACCGGCATCGTGGACCCCGTGCACCCCTCGGGCTTCGTCATGTTCGTCGCAATCCTCGGCGTCTCGCTTGCGATGAAAAAAGGCTTCTGCGGCTGGATGTGCCCCATCGGTACAATCTCGCAGTACGCCTGGATGGCCGGAGAGAAGATGTTCGGCAGAAGCTTCAGGATCGGCAGGTATCCCGACATCGCCCTGCGGTCCTTGAAGTATATTCTCCTCGGATTGTTTCTCGTGTTCATCGGCATCATCATGGCGCCGAACATGGCGCTGCTTTTCTTCATCACCGACTATTACAAGGTCGTGGACGTGCGCATGATGAAGTTCTTCACCGAGATGTCCACGCTCACCTTCTGGGTCCTCGTCGCGCTCGTCGCGCTGTCCTTTCTTTATAAAAACTTCTGGTGCCGGTATCTCTGCCCCTACGGCGCGCTCCTGGGCCTCTTGAGCAGGCTCAGCCCCTTTAAGGTCAGAAGAAGCGACGAGAAGTGCAGCCATTGCCACGCCTGCACGAAGCACTGCCCGACGCTGATCGATGTCGAGAGCGCGACGGCCGTCAAATCAGCGGAATGCTACGGGTGCCTGACCTGCGTCTCCCGGTGCCCTTCAAAGGGCGCGCTCGACCTTTCCTTCAAAATCGGGAAGAAGAGCAGGATCGTCAAGCCGTGGCTCTTTCCCGCGATGCTGATTGCGCTTTTCTACCTCGTGATCGGCATCGGCATGGTGACGGGCAAGTGGCATTCCAAGATCCCCTACGAGGAATACCAGCGGCTCATCCCGGACGTGCAGAAGGAATATTCGAAAAAGTAGCTCAGGTCGATTCTCCGCTATTTGTTCTATCAGCAACCCCATTGGGCCGACTGGACCCATTAGAATCAATATTCTTGCAATTTCCCTACAAGTGTACTATCTTTCTCCCTTAGAGCGCCATGCGAACCCTGAAAACTGGTAGCGGCGATACATTAGAGGAGTAAAAAGGCAAGCAGAGCCCTATGGAAACCATACTAAAGAATCTCGACAAGCGCATTACTGAAGCAGTCGCCCATTATTGGAAAACACGCGAAGGGCAGGCGAAGAAGCAGGCAACCACGGGCAGAAGCGATCAGGGAGCGCGGAGCGCAGTAACCGGCGGCGCTCAGATGGATGGGTTCATCAGACTGATCAGCAGCTTGATCGTTGAAGCCGGCGTGCCCGAGGAAAATATATTTTTCAACAAGACTGTGGAACTGCCGGGTTATTTCCGGCCTACGAAAGAATGGGACCTTCTCGTGGTCAAAGACAGGCAGCTTATCGTAGCCCTGGAAGCCAAGTCCCAGGTCGGTCCTTCGTTCGGGAACAACTTCAACAACCGAACCGAGGAAGCGATGGGCAGCGCCCTAGACCTCTGGACCGCATATCGAGAGGGCGCTTTCAATAAGACGCTACGTCCGTGGCTAGGTTACCTCTTTTTATTGGAAGACTGTCCCGAATCACAGTCTCCGGTCAGAGTAAAGGAGCCTCACTTCAAAGTCTTTCCGGAATTTGTTGAAGCGTCCTATGCAAAACGATATGAGTTGTTTTGCCGAAAGATAGTGCGGGAACGGCATTACAACGTTGCTGCCTTTCTCTTATCGGATAGAAAGAAGGGTCTCAAGGGCATGTACCAGCAGCCTGCGGAAGACCTGACATTCGAATTATACGCCAAATCACTTATTGCCCATGTATCCGTATTCGGGGCCATGAATCAGAAATGACTAAGCCGACGACGATAGAAGAAGCTTCAACGCTCCATCGCCTTATCCTAGGCGATGCGAGGGACATGAACTACATATCGAACGAGTCCATCCATCTTGTGGTGACCTCGCCGCCATACTGGACGCTCAAGCGATACAACGAGAATGAAAACCAACTTGGTCACATCGCTGACTACGAAAAGTTCCTCAATGAGCTGAACCAGGTTTGGAAAGAAGTATATCGTATCCTCGTACCCGGAGGACGTCTTGTGTGCGTCGTTGGCGATGTGTGTCTCTCGCGCAGGCAGCATGGCCGACACGTGGTAGTACCCTTGCATGCAGACATAGCCGTTGCCTGTCGAAAGATCGGTTTTGATAATCTCAACCCCATAATCTGGCACAAGATCAGCAACGCCAGTTTCGAAGCTAATGTGGGATCGAAGTTTCTCGGCAAGCCCTATGAGCCGAACGCGATCATCAAGAATGATATAGAATTCATCCTGATGCAGCGCAAGCCGGGCGGCTACCGGCAGCCCACCGAGCAGCAGAGAAAACTGAGTATGATCAACAAAGACGATTATACCAAGTGGTTCCGACAGTTCTGGACCATTACCGGCGCTTCCACTAAGAACCATCCGGCGCCGTATCCCCTGGAGCTCGCCAACCGACTGGTGCGGATGTTTTCTTTCCATGGCGACACCGTTCTCGACCCCTTCTGCGGCACCGGTACGACCATGCTGGCTGCTATGAAAGCAGGCAGGAACAGC
>DASWAB010000078.1:0-7704 GCA_036391375.1 Nitrospirota bacterium | reverse complement strand
GGCATGAAAAAAAATTTCGTTTTTCCCATTGTCGCCGCCGCGGTATTGACCGCGCTCTTTTTTCTTTCCTCAAGGACCAAAGTCCCGTTCATCCCTTCCGACGAGCTTCATCAAGGCGCGACGAGCCCGGCCGCGTGCGGGGGATGCCATGCCCCGGACAAGCGCGCTCCCCTGAAAGCGAACCATCCTCCGAAAGAACAGTGTTTCATCTGTCACAGGGTAAAAAAATGACCTGACACGGATTCATGAGCGCTCCCGGTTTTGCCGCCCTTTTGCCTTAAACCGGACCCGCCTGCTCCGCGGAAGCTAATGCATAAAATTATGATGCTGAAAATAGGGGCCATTGACGCCCATTTTTAAAGCGCTGTTTTATTCCGGCCTTGAGGGGCGCACGGCAAACGGCACGAGCATCAAAAAAGCCGCGTTAGATCAAAACAAAATGGCTTGTTCCGAAATGGTTAGGGTTTTTAAATTTAATTTGACAAACACAATATCTTGTGGCTATAATTACTTCGTTCCACAAAATAAAGTACATTTTATCTCACAAACTTATCCCGCAAACAATGATCCAGAGTTGTTCATAAAGAGAGAAATGTGATTTCAGAGCATCCACCGGGTGCTCTTTTTCGGTCTCTGGATGCTTTTATTTTTTATTATTTATTTGGAGGAGGGGGTTTTATGAAGAGCGCGGCGTCAATCACTGCTTCAGCATCGGGTGCGGGCCTCAACTTGTCCGGGAACAGCATCAAGGTCCTCGAAAAGCGCTATCTCAAGCGCAACGAAGACGGCACCGTCGTCGAAACAGCAGTGGACATGTTTACGCGCGTGGCCCGGACCATTGCCGGGGCGGACCGGGGCTATGGGAAGCCCGAGGCCGAAGTGGAGCGGACCGCGGCCGAGTTCTACCGGCTTATGACCTCCCTCGAATTTCTGCCGAACAGCCCCACGCTCATGAACGCGGGGCGCGAGTTGGGCCAGCTCTCCGCCTGTTTCGTGCTGCCCGTGGGCGACTCCATGGACGATATCTTCGAGTCCGTGAAGCACGCGGCCCTCATCCACAAGTCCGGCGGCGGCACGGGCTTCTCCTTCTCCCGCATCCGGCCCAAGAACGACGTGGTCAAGTCCACCAAGGGCGTCTCCTCCGGCCCCATCTCGTTCATGACCGTCTTCGACGCCGCCACCGAGACGGTGAAGCAGGGCGGCACGCGCCGGGGCGCGAACATGGGGATCCTTCAGGTGGACCATCCCGACATCCTCGACTTCGTTACCTGCAAGCAGCAGAACGACCGGCTGAACAATTTCAACATCTCCGTCGCCATGACCGACGCGTTCATGGACGCCGTGGAGAAGGACGGCGAATACGATCTGGTCTCGCCCCGCACCCGGACCGTGGTCAAGCCCCTCAATGCCCGCAAGGTCTTCGACACCATCGTGAACATGGCCTGGAAAAACGGCGACCCCGGCATCATCTACCTCGACCGCATCAACCAGGAGAACCCCACGCCGCATGTGGGCAGGGTGGAGTCCACCAATCCCTGCGGCGAGCAGCCGCTCCTGCCGTATGAGTCCTGCAACCTGGGCTCGATCAACCTGGCGAAAATGCTGGGCCCCGGCGGCAAGACAATAGATTTCGACAAGCTCCGGCATACCGTGCGCAAGTCGGTCCATTTCCTCGACAACGTGATCGATGTGAACCGCTACCCCATCGACAAGATATCCGAGATGACCCGGGCCAACCGCAAGATCGGCCTGGGCGTCATGGGCTTCGCCGACATGCTGCTCGAAATGGGCATCCCCTACAATTCCGACGAGGCCGTGCGGCTCGCCGAAACGGTGATGAAGTTCATCACCGACGAAGGAAGAAAAATGAGCGAAGAGCTCGCCCGGGACCGCGGCCCCTTCCCGAACTTCAAGGGGAGCAGGTATGACAGGCCCGGCGCGGCCCCGGTCCGGAACGCGACCGTGACGACGATCGCGCCCACCGGCACGCTCTCGATCATCGCCGGGTGCTCGAGCGGGATCGAACCGCTCTTCGCCCTTACCTTTGTCCGCAAGGTGCTCGACGGCGCCGAACTCCTCGAAGTGAATCCGGTATTCGAGCGAATTGCAAAAGAGCGGGGTTTCTCCTCCGACGCTCTGATGAAGAAAATCTCCGAACATGGCGGGTGCGCCGGGATTGCGACCGTGCCCGAGGACATCCAGCGCGTGTTCGTCTCGGCCCACGATATCAGCCCTGAGTGGCATATCCGGATGCAGGCAGCGTTCCAGAAATATACCGACAACGCGGTGTCCAAGACCGTAAACTTCCCGCACGGCGCCACGCAGGAGGACGTGAAAGAGGTCTACCTGCTGGCTTATAAACTCGGCTGCAAGGGCGTGACCATCTACCGCGATGGGTCGCGCGAAGAGCAGGTGCTTAATACCGGCGCCACCGAAAAAGCCCGGAAGGCCGCTGCCCAGCACGTCACGGTGGCCTCGGCCTCGCCGGAGCTGGCCGAGGAGAAGAAGCCCCGGAGCCGGCCGGTTTTTACGCAGGGGGTGACTCAGAAGATCCCCACGGGCTGCGGCAACCTCTACATTACGATCAACGAGGATGAAGAAGGCATCTGCGAGGTCTTCTCGACCATGGGCAAGTCGGGCGGGTGCGCCGCGAGCCAGTCGGAGGCCGTCAGCCGCATGGTCTCCCTCGCGCTCAGGTCCGGCGTCTCCATTGATTCCATCATCAAGCAGGTGAAGGGCATCCGCTGTCCCTCGCCGGCCTGGGGGGAGGGGGGGTCGATCCTGTCCTGCCCGGACGCCATCGGCCGGGCCCTGGAACGCTATATTAAAGACAGCATGCGGCCCCCGCGTCACCACAAGCATCAGGCCGCTGCCGCTCTCACTCCGCAGCCGAGCGTCCCCTACTCGTCGTCCGATTGCGCCAAGGGAGGAAACAAAAACCACCTGGGCCTCTGCCCGGAATGTCCGGATTGCGGAGGGCTCCTCGAATTCGGGGAGGGTTGCGCCTTCTGCCGGGGCTGCGGGTTCTCGAAGTGCGGATGATCCGGGTGCGGAGCGCGGAATAAAATAAAGTACAAACCGGAGGCGTTGTGAGGGTCACACGATTCCCTCAGTATCAGGAACGATCAATCTGAATGAAGCGAACCGGGAGCTTGTTCTCCCGGTTTTTTTATATGTCTGCGCAGGTAGGGCCGTTGCCGGTCAAATCCTATCGGCATTATATTGTATTCAAAGGAGATTATATGACTCTCGAAGAGGTGATAATGGAACTCTATCGGCTGGCGGAGAGCAGGACCTGGGACGGCAAAGTCACGGACGAGGCGCTCTCCGCGGCGATCGAAGGCATGGAGCATATTTGGGAACTGAAGCAAGCCGACAGCAGAAGGGCCGCGATGGTCAATGCGAACAAGAGACAGCCGAGGACGTGGTGTTGAGTTCAGCTAAATTTTTCTCGAAAAACTTGACATTTTGTTGATATGATTCTACATTAAATAATAACAGGGCGCTGTCTGCAGCTTGGTTGATCCCGGCGCTCGAAACATTCTGAAGCGGGTCGGCTCCTCGCAACAGGTATCCATATAATCCCGTGGACAACGGGTTATCCGATTAAAAGGAGGGGAACTCGATGGCGATGGAGAAGGTCATGCAGTACGAGTGCAGGGTGTGCGGCAGAAAGATCGACGTAACCAGGACCGGCGAAGTGTACGAAGAGCCGGTGTATTGCTGCGGGCTTGAGGCGACGGAAATCAATATCCCGACAGCGCCAGCCCCCCCGGCGCCAGCGGTCAAGAGGCCCGCGAAGAAAAAGGCCGCAAAGAAAAAGGCGAAGAAGGCAGTAAAAAAGAAGGCGAAAAAGAAGGCAGCCAAAAAGGCCGCGAAGAAAAAAGCGTCGAAAAAGGCGGCCAAAAAGAAGGCAAAAAAGAAGGCAGCCAAAAAAAGATAACAAAGCGATGACGCGCATGCGGCAGGCCTCCGGACAAGTGTTCCGGAGGCCTGTTCAGTTTTTACGGCTTCCGCATCAGCAAGCATAAAACTGTTGACTTACCAGGCCGCAGGCATTAGGATTCTGCATGCGCAATCATGAACGGCTGGAGCGCAGGATCCGGCGTTTCGTCGGCCGCGCCATCGGTGATTTCGGCCTTATCCGGAACGGCGACCGTGTCCTCGTGGCGCTCTCGGGAGGAAAGGACAGTTGGACTCTCCTCCATATGCTGGACAGTCTGCGGCGGCGGGCGCCGGTCTCATTCTCGCTTGTCGTCGTTACCGTCCATCCGGGGTTCCCGGGGTTCCAGACCGGCGGGATCGAAGCGTACCTCCGGGGACGCGGGCAGGAATACCGGATCGTGCGCGCGCCGATCCATGAAACGATGCGAGGCACGCTTGCGGCAGACGATACCCCGTGTTCGCTCTGCTCCCGCATCCGCCGGGGAGTGCTGTACACGCAGGCGCGCTCTCTTGCCTGCACGAAGATCGCGCTCGGGCACCACCGGGACGATTTCATCGAAACGCTGCTCCTCAACCAGTTCTACAACGGCAAGATCAAGGCCATGGCGCCGCTCCTTGGCGCGGATGACGGGTTGAATGTCGTGATACGGCCGCTGGTGTATGTCCCCGAGGACGACATCGTCGAATACGCCGCCCGCGCCGGGTTTCCGGTCGTGTGCTGCGCATGCCCCGCGTGCGGCGATCCCGATCAAAAAAGGCAGCAAGTGAAAAAACTGCTCAGGGACCTCGAATCAACGCACCGCGGCATCAAGGCGAACCTGCTCGCTGCCCTTGCCGACGTTGAACACCGGCACCTATTGGTGAAACGCGCGGAGCGGGCCATGAGCGAGTAATTCACGGCGGATGCCGGAGGATGCGGAGGAAACCCTTTCCTTTTTGGGAAACGCATTGACATTACGGCGCTCGGAGGCATATAATCGTAGCATTATCTCGGGCGGGCCGCCGGCGGCGGGTCATTTCGGGGGTGATTTATGGCCGAGGCAAAAAAGCTTGGGGAGTTGCTTCTGGAGGCGGGATTGATCGACGATTTCCAGCTCCAGTCCGCGCTTGCGCACCAGCGGAACTGGGGCGGAAAGCTGGGCTCCGTTCTCATCGATCTGGAACTTATCCGCGAGGAGGTTCTCGCGCCGGTGATCGCCGGCAAACTGCACCTTCCGTACATCAATCTCTTCGAACCCGCAATCCCGGATGAAGTTATCGGGCTCATTAAGCCCGAGGCCGCAAAGAAATTCAAAGCTGTCCCCGCGAAAAAAGAAAAAAACACGCTCTTCCTCGCCATGTCGAACCCGCTTGATATCGAGGCAATCGATGCGATCCGGTTCGCCACCGGCTTGAGCGTCAAACCTTCGCTGGCCCTCGATTCGGAGATCAGGAACGCGATCAGGAAGTATTACGACGGGGAGGAGGTCGTCCGCAAACAGACGCTGAACCCGTTCCTGCAGCGGGAGCTTCCCCCTGACGACAAGATGGAGCTTATCCGCGGCAGAGATCTCACGATGTCGAAAACGGAAACGGACGACTCACCACCGCCGGCCCCGGCAAACGATGACGTTGCGCGCCAGACGCTGGCGGACGACCGTGTACGGATCGACGCGCTGATAACGCTGCTGATCGAGAAGGGGCTCATTACGCATGATGAACTCGCCAGGGTCTCTCAGAAAAAAATGGGGCCCTGAAATTGCGGATTGTATTATTGTATTAATGAAGATTGCGGAACAGCAAATAAGAAGAGCAGAAGGAGCGTCATGAAAAAGAGTTTAACTGCCTTCCTGCCGGTTATCGCGGTGCTTGCGCTCGCAGGCGCAGGCTTGCTCACGGCCCAGGAGCGCCAGGGGCCGCGGATCGAGGTCAAAGAGACGCGGTACGACTTCGGAAAGGTCGTGCAGGGGGCGCAGGTCTCGCACCTCTTCGAGGTCAAGAGCGCGGGAAGCGAACCCCTTCTGATCGAGCGGGCGCAGCCGTCCTGAGGATGCACCGCCGCGGTGGTTAGTTCAAACCGCCTTGAACCGGGGACCGTAGGCCAAGTGAAGGCTACCGTGGATACCATCAACAGGATCGGACCCGTTGAAAAATATATCACCCTTTATTCCAACGACCGAACCATGCCGATGCTCACCCTGAGCCTCACGATGGAAGTCGTGCAAAAATAGCCACTTGCGGCGCAGGAACGGGGCGTTTATTTTCCGGCGCTCACTATTTTCTTGACAATTTTCCACGGCTTATGTTACTGTCATATGGTTTTGGCTTCGATCAAACAAGAAAGAGGCAGTAATACCTTGAAACAGCACAGACACCCGCAATATCCCAGCGATACGCCTACCCCCGGCATAGGTCCCGCCCGGGCGGGACTATAATTTTCGTTCATCATTATTAATATTAATTATATTTTAAGATAATTCATCATCACGTTTCTTAACACGGAGAAAATCGACGGACGTATTGTCTAAAAATTTGGAGGAAATTCCCATGCAAAAAAAATATCTTTTGGCCCCCGGCCCGACCCCGGTGCCTCCCGAGGCGCTTCTGGCCATGGCCATGCCGATTATCCACCACCGGGCCCCGGATTTCCTGCCCGTGCTCGACTCGGCAAAGAAGGGCCTGCAGTGGCTCTACCAGACAAGGAACGACGTGCTTATTTTGTGCTCCACCGGCACCGGCGGCATGGTGGGCTCGGTCAACAACTTCCTCTCCCCCGGCGATGACGTGCTCGTGGTGAACGGCGGCAAGTTCGGCGAGCGCTGGATCAAGATCTGCCAGGCCTACGGCATGAAGGTCGAGGAGATTGCCGTGGAGTGGGGCCATGCGGTCAAGCCCGAGCAGGTCGAGGCCAGCCTCAAAAAGAACCCCAAGATCAAGGCGGTGTTCGTCCAGGCGAACGAGACCTCGACGGGAGTTTATCACGATATCAAGGCGCTCGCCTCGGTCGTAAAAAAGACCGATGCATTGTTTGTCGTAGACGCCATATCGGCGCTGGTGGCGCACGATATCAGGACCGACGAGTGGGGCATCGACGTGATGATCGGCGGCTCGCAGAAAGGCGTGATGCTGCCGCCGGGGCTCGCGTTCGTCTCGGTTTCCGACAAGGCATGGAAGGCGGCGGATTCCGCCAAGACGCCGAAGTTTTACTTCAACTTCAAGAAGGAGCGGGAAAACCTGGCCAAAAACCAGACGCTCTTCACCTCGGCAGTGACGCTCATCATCGGGCTGAACGAGTGCATCAAGATGCTTCAGGCGGAAGGGCTGCCGGATGTCTTTGCGCGGCACGAAAGGCTCGCAAAGGCCACCCGCGCGGGAGCGGCCGCCCTGGGACTCACGCTCTTCCCGAAAGAGAGCCCCTCGAACGCGCTCACGGCCATCGAAGCCCCGGCGGGCGTGGACGGGCAGGCGATTTACAAGGACCTGCGCGTCAAGTACGGCATTACCGGCGCAGGCGGCCAGGACAAGCTCAAAGGAAAAATCTTCCGCATAGCACACCTGGGCTACGCAGATACCTTCGACGTGATTACCGCCATCGCCGGGATCGAGATGGTCCTGAAGGGGCTGGGACATCCGGTGAAACTCGGAACGGGCGTCGCGGCGGCGCAGGAACTATTGATGAAATAAATTCTTTGCCACAGAGATCACCGGGAACGCATAGAAAGACATTCGTTTTTAAGTTAGAAACTGCAGTTTTTCCCTCTGTGAACTCTGTGTCCTCTG
>DASWAB010000077.1:0-1875 GCA_036391375.1 Nitrospirota bacterium | reverse complement strand
TTGATATCATCGGCTGCGAAGATAGCTGATATTAAGGATATGCCATATGCTCCTGACTGAAAAATGCTGTTTAAATTCCCACTTTTTATTCCGCCGAGCCCAAAAATTGGGATAGATACCACTTCTTTTACAGATATCAATGACTTTAATCCCACTGGATTTCCATATTGCATTTTTGACAACGTATGAAAAACCGGCCCGAATGTTATAAAATCAGCGCCACTCTTTTCCGCCTCCAACGCTTCATCGAGACCGTGCGTTGACACGCCGATAAGCATCTTCGTCCCGACGATTTTCCTTACGGCCCCAGGCGGCATGCTCTCACGGCCGAGATGAACTCCGTCCGCGTTTACGGCAACGGCCACATCGACACGGTCATTGATGAACAGCCTGGCCCCGAATCCTCGCGTGATCGTCCTAAGCTCCTGCGCGAGTGATAAAAGCTCCCGGACCGGCAGGTCTTTTTCCCGGAGCTGCACCGCCCGCGCGCCGCCCTCAAGGGCCAGCCGCACGGCTTCGGGCAGCGGACGTTTAGTCTGCTTCCGATCAGTGATGAGATAAAGACGGAAGTCTACCGCCACGTCAACTTCCTTTCACCATGGAAGAACACGGGGGCGCGGTTTTCAGAGTTTTTGCCGCGTCGCTGCGCTCTCTGCGGTAAGATCACGACCCGATCATTCCTTCAATCGGGCTGCTTGCCGTGGCATACAGCTTTTTCGCTATCCTGCCCGCTTTGTACGCGAGCCTTCCTGCGAGCACGCCGTACTTCATGGCCTCGGCCATCGCAATCGGGTCCTTGGCGCCGGCAATCGCGGTGTTCAAAAGCACCGCGTCGCAGCCGAGTTCCATCGCAAGCGCCACGTCCGACGCCGTGCCCACGCCGGCGTCCACGACGATGGGGACCTTCACGGTCTCCATAATAATACGGATATTGTAGGGATTTCGGATGCCGAGGCCCGAGCCGATCGGCGCCGCGAGCGGCATGACCGCGGGGCAGCCGAGGTCGACGAGCTTCTTCGCCATGATCGGATCGTCGCTCGTGTAGGGCAGCACGATAAGCCCCTCTTTCAGGAGCGTCTTCGCCGCTTCCAGCGTCGCCTCATTGTCCGGAAAGAGCGTTTTCTGGTCCCCGATTACCTCGAGCTTCACCAGCTTCGTGATCCCCGCTTCGGCCGCGAGCATGGCCGCCCGGACCGCTTCCCTGGCCGTGTAGCACCCCGCCGTATTCGGAAGGATTTTGTATTTTTTGGGGTCGATGTAATCGAGGAGGTTCTCCTTGCCCTTGTCGATGATGTTCACCCGCCGGACGGACACCGTTACCACGTCCGTTCCCGAGGCCTCGACCGCGCGTTTCGTCTCCGCGAAGTCCTTGTACTTTCCTGTCCCCACCCAAAGCCGGGACTTGAACTCGATTCCCGCAATTACCAGCTTATCGTCGTTCATATGCGCTTACTCCTGATTTCTCATTTTCATTCCACACTCCGCATTCCGCACTCGTTGATCCTCCCCCCATGAAGCTCACCACCTCAAGGCTGTCGCCTTCTTTGATCGCCGTCGCCGCGTACTTGTCTTTCTTCACGATCTCAAGATTCAGCTCCACTGCCACGCGCTGATGCTGAATATTCAGGAAATCAAGCAGGCCGGTGATCGTCAGACTTTCGGGGACTTCTCTCTTATCACCATTCAAGGAAATATTCATAATTCAGGGCTGCTCAGGCGGAGTGGAGCCTGCCTGAGTGAATTACCCCGCCCCAAGGGGCGGGGCATCTTTTAGCGCAGCTTAAAACCAAGCTGCGCAGGCGATTGCTTTTCGTCCCTATGATGACGTATATACTTTTCGATCATATCGGAGGTTAGCTTATCCCCCACTGTCCG
>DASWAB010000076.1:0-1970 GCA_036391375.1 Nitrospirota bacterium | reverse complement strand
CGACGGAAGTGGATCTTTCCCCTGCGCAGGACCGTTCGCCGCGCGTCCCTGCAAACGCCGGATAATCGATGCTATAATAATATTATAATGCACATTCAATCAACGAGGAGGCCCTTATGAAATACGCCAGATTTATCATTGCCGCGTTGCTCCTGCTCCTGCCGTTCACGTTCAGATCCTTCGGGGATGAGGCAGTGAAGCCTGATGCGACAGTGCAGGAACCAAAGCCGGAGGTGAAGCAGGACGCCGGGGCGCCGGAAACAAAGCAAGAGACCGGGCATCAGCATGCGATGGGAAAAGAGAAAACCGTGGTCGCCACGATGGGCGACGACGGGGTACAGCGGGCGGAGGTCGTCGGGGGGGAATATTATTTCGATCCGAATCACATCGTGGTGAAAGTAAATAAGCCCGTCGAGCTGACGGTCAAAAAGACGCCGGGATTCACCCCGCACGACATGCTGGTGAAGGCGCCTGAGGCAGGCATCGATTTTAAAGTGGATTTAGACGCCAAGAAGCCGGAGATCGTCAAGTTTACTCCCACGAAGGTCGGCAAATACCCCATGTACTGCGACAAGAAGTTTCTGTGGTCCAAGAGCCACCGGAAGCGGGGCATGGAGGGCGTGATCGAGGTCGTGGAGTAGAGTGGAAGCAAGATTCTGAACCGTTTCAATTTCACATTCAATTTGCGCCGCGACGTTTCATGCGGCGCAATGTTTATGCTCATGAAACGCAGTTGATCGCCGGAACAATTAGAATAGCGTGGAGAAGCAAAAAAAGGTGAAGGCGACGCTTTAAAGCGCGCCTGATCAATGCCGTTGCTTCCCAAATTACGTTTTGACTTCCCGCCTCATTTCCATTAAAGTATCTCCATGCTCATCCTCGGTATCGAAACATCGACCAAGACCGGCAGCGTCGCTGTTGTCTCCGAAAAAGGGGTCGTCGCCCAATACAGCCTGAACATCGAGGTGACGCACTCCGAGCGGCTCATGTCCACCGTGGACCGCGTGCTCAGGGACACGGGCATTGCCGTGGCTTCTCTCGACGGCTTTGCCGTTTCGATCGGGCCGGGATCCTTCACCGGGCTCAGGATCGGCCTTGCCGCCGTCAAGGGGCTCGCGCTCGCAACCGGGAAGCCGGTTGCGGCCGTTCCCACGCTCGAGGCGCTGGCGTGGAACATCCCCTATGCGGCCCACCCTGTCTGCCCCCTGCTCGACGCCCGCAAGAACGAGGTCTACGCGGCCCTGTACCGTTTCGAAGGAAAGGCCTTGGTTCACGTCATGGCGGAGGCGGTGGCGCCGTTAGCGGCGCTTGAGGGACGCATATCCGGAAAAACGATCTTTACCGGCGAGGCTTCCCGCCTGTTCCGTGAAAACATCGAAAAACAGTTCGGAGAACGGGCGCTGTTCGCGCCCCTGTCCGCAATCCTTCCCTCGGCGGCCACGGTCGCGGAACTCGGCTTTCTGATAATCGAAAACGGGAGGCTTGCGGACTTGGACAGCCTGACGCCGATGTACATCAGGAGACCCGAGGCCGAGGTGGCGTGGGAAAAGAGGACGCAATCACGATAGACTTCATGCGGAAGGAAGACATGGACCAGGTCCTTGCCATAGAGCAGGAATCGTTCTCCAAGCCGTGGTCGAAGAACCTGTTTTTGTCCGAGTTCAGAAGCCCTGCTGTTTCCACGCTCCTGGTCGCGCGCGCGGAGTGGCCGGAGCGCGCGGTGGCCGGTTACATCGTGTTCTGGGTCGTGGCAGGCGAAGCCCATCTTCTGAATCTTGCCGTGGCGCCGCGTTTCAGGATGAAGGGAATCGGCCGGCAATTAACGCTCGCCGCGCTCAAACGCGCTTACGAAAGGGGCGCTCGGAGGGTGTTTCTCGAGGTCCGGATGTCGAACGCGGCCGCGCAGAAGCTCTATTCGAGCATCGGGTTCGCGGGCACATCCGTGCGCAGGGATTATTACGATTCGCCAG
>DASWAB010000075.1:0-9152 GCA_036391375.1 Nitrospirota bacterium | reverse complement strand
GGACGCGTAGATCTCCACGCGGTTGCAGGTGGAGACGATCATGCTTTCCCGGATGCCTTCGTAGGTCATGAGCTTCCTGAGCGCATCGGGCAGCGTGCTTTCCGGAAAGTTCAGCTTTTCGCGCACCTCGATGGGCGCTGTTTTATGGCTGAGACCGATTACGATAATACCCATTCTTGCATCACCCTAACAGAAAAACCGAAACCAAAAACAAAAAGCCATGTCTCGCGCAAAGGCGCAGAGAAAGGCAAAATTTTAAAAAATAGTCTTAATGCTGTTCTCAGCGTCTTGCGGCTCTGCGCGAAAAATTCCTGCCTTTTTGATTCGGTTTTTACTCGTAATTAAAAACTATGTTTCCCCATCCCCACCCTGCTTACCACGAAAAAACTGACCAGGACGAAAACGAAGCCGGCAATCGAAAGGAACGCCATCTTCCTCCCCCGCCATCCGATCGTGCGGAGGTGCAGGAGCACGAGATAGACGACCCAGGTAATGAGCGACCATGTTTCCTTCGGGTCCCAGCTCCAGTATGAGCCCCACGCGCTGTTTGCCCAGATCGAGCCGCTCATCATGCCGAGCGTGAACAGGGGCCAGCCGAAAGTCAGCGCCTTGTAGCCGAGCGTGTCCATGATGTCGAGGGACGGCAGCCGATGAAAGATCGCGCCCAGGCGCTTTGCCTTGAGCTGGCGCTCCTGGATCAGGTACATGACTGAAACGATGAAGGCGAAGGCGAAGGCCGCGTCGCCCAGAACAGCGAAGCTCGTATGCACGCCGAGCCAGCCGCTTTTAAGCACCGGATTGAGCTCTTTGATATCGCCGGAGAGGAGGAACGCGGGAACCATGAGGATGATGACGAGCGGCAGCATGAACGAACCGAGGGCCGCGATCTTGAACCGGAGTTCCATGATCAGAAAAACGAGCACGATGCCCATGCCGAGGAAATTCGCCGCCTCGAAGAAGCTCGTCACGGGGATGCGGCCTGATTCGGTCCAGCGGAAGAGAAAATAGGCGAGATGGAGGAGGAACCCGGCGGATGCTGCCAAAAGCGACGCCGTTGCCGTCCACTTCCGCTCCGGCTTGATGATGTAAGCTATGTAGCCGACCGCGGAGAGCACGTAGAGCCCCATAGCTGCCTGAAAAAATATGAGATTCATAAGATGGTTTCCCGTTATGATTTGATGGAAAGACTTTTAATAATACTTTCTAACCCCTTTGAAAGTCAAGGGAAAAAGGAGGCAACGGGGGCAGGGGGCAGGACAAGTGATGCAGATCATCTGATGCGGTGCGCTGACTGTCCCCTTTGAATCGCGTCGCAAGACTTCAGGGGTCAAACTGCTCGCTTTACTTTTCGGGCGAAAGCCTGCCCTCGGCCATCCTCAGCACCCGGTCCGCGCGCATGGCAAGCTTGTCGTTATGGGTCACGATCACAAAGGTGGTGCCGCGTTTTTTATTGATCGAGAGAAGAAGGTCATGGACTGCCTCGCCTGTGTGGCTGTCGAGGTTGCCGGTCGGCTCATCGGCAAGCACCACATCGGGGCTCAGAATGAGCGCCCGGGCAACTGCAACGCGCTGCTGCTCGCCGCCCGAGAGTTCGCCCGGCCGATGAAGCAGCCGCTCCCCGAGCCCCACGTCGCTCAGCGTCCTTGCGGCCGCTTCCGCGGCCTCTTCGCGGCCGATCTTCCGGATGAGGGCGGGCATCATGACATTCTCGAGCGCGGAGAACTCCGGCAGCAGGTGGTGGAACTGGAACACAAACCCCACCCGCTCGTTTCGAAAACGCGCAAGCCGGCCGTTGTCCAGCCCGAAAACGTCCAGGTCGCCGTAGTAGACCTTTCCGGAGGTCGGCCGGTCGAGCGCCCCCAGGATATGGAGCATCGTGCTCTTGCCCACGCCGGACGCGCCCACGATCGCCAGCATCTCGCCTTTTCCAATGTCGAGATTGATCCCGTTAAGGACCTGGAGCGATATCGGACCGCTCTGGAAGGTCTTCCTGAGCTGCTCAATATGGATAAGCGATTGTGCTATTTCTTTCCTCCCTGCTTTTCGTCTTCTTTTAATGCCTTGCCGACGTTCTTCGCCTTCTTTTCCAGGGTGGCGGCTTTCTGCTCAATGTCTTTCTTGAGCTCTTCGGCCTGTCTGCCTGCTCCCTCAATGCCCTTTCCCGCGGACTTGAGCAGTTTGTCGCCGCCCAGAAGCAGGAAGACAACGGCCGCGAGCACCAGCAGCAATAACACCAGAACGAACTTCTTCGCCTTTCCGCCTTTCTGCGCCATATCCGCCTCCTCGCATCTATTTTGAACTTTGATAGAGCCGTAAAAATTCGAATTTAACCACAGAGCCACAGAGGACACGGAGGACCAATCAATTTTTTGATCCTCCCGGTGTCTCAGCGCCTCCGCGGCGGTTTTCGACTTTTTGCGAATTCAACACGTTGAAATGAATTGTTATTCGTACCGCAACACCTCCACCGGGTCTTGTTTTGCCGCCTGCCACGAAGGGTAGAGTGTCGCCAGAAAGCTGATGCCGAGCGCCGTCAACGCAATGGAGAGCACATCGAGCCCGGAGATCGAAAGCGGCAAGTGGCTCACCTGATAAACGTCCTTCGGCAGTGAAATGAGGTCGGTCTTGAGGAGGAGCGTCACCGCGCCGTAGCCGATGAGCGACCCGACGACCGTGCCCGCGAATCCGATCGCGAGCCCGGCGAACATAAATATTTTCATGATGCTCCTCGCCGGAGACCCCATGGATTTCAGGATCGCGATTTCCCGGTTCTTTTCCATCACGATCATCGTCAGGGTGCCGACGATGTTGAACGAAGCCACGATGATGATGACGACCAGGATGAGCGACATGCCGATTTTTTCGAGCAGGAGCGCCGAGAAGAAGTTTTTGTTCATCTCCATCCAGTTGCGCGTGTAATAGGGGAACCCGAGCGCCGACTGGATCGCTGACGAGATCCGATCCGCATGGTAAATCTCGTCGACGCGGACCTGGACCCCGCTCACGCGCCCCGGCATGTCGAAAAACTTCTGCGCGGACGGGATCGAAATATACACGAACATGGTGTTGTAATCGTACATCCCGGCGTCAAACAGCCCGGCGACCTCGAACTTTTTCATCCGGGGGACGATGCCCATCGGCGTCTCCTCGCCGAGCGGATTGACCATGGTGACGGCGTCGCCCACCGAAGCCCCGAGCTTGCGCGCAAGGTCTTCGCCGATGACGATTCCCGGCAGCTTTCCCTCGTCCCGTTCGAGGCTTTTGAGCGACCCCGCGGTCATGTTCTTTGCCAGGTCCGTCACCGCCACCTCGGTCGCGGGATTGATGCCGCGGACGACGACACCCTGCATGCGCTCCCGCGTCGTGAGCATGGATTGACCGTAAATAAACGGCGTCGTCGCCACGACGTGGGGGACCTTTTCGACCTTCTCCTGCAGCGCTTTTTCGTCTTTGACGCCGTTGCCGGCAAACTCCATGACCATGATATGCGGCATGGCGGAAAGTATCTTGTCGCGGAAATACCCCTGGAAGCCGGTCATCACGGAGAGCGTGATGATGGAGGTGGCGACGCCGATGACCACGCCCGCGATGGAGATGAAAGTGTTCAGCGATATGGTGCCGTAGCGCTTTTTCGTCTTGAGGTAGCGAAGGCTGACGAATATTTCGTAGGGAATTTTCATAAATGAGATTTGCCACAGCGTTCACAGAGGACACGGAGAAAGCGAGGCGACAACCACGGATTAAAGAAGATCAACGCTCATCACACTGTGCTCTCTGCGGCTAAGGGTATTACGACTTTTCTTTCTTCATCTGCGGGAAGAGAATCACGTCACGGATGGAGCTCGATCCCGTGAGGAGCATCACAAGGCGGTCGATGCCGATCCCCTCGCCGGCCGCCGGCGGCATGCCGTACTCGAGGGCGCGGATGAAATCCTCGTCCATCTGGTGCGCCTCTTCGTCGCCCGCCTCCCGCTCCGACACCTGCTTCTGGAACCGCTCCTTCTGATCCACCGGATCGTTCAGTTCGGAGAAAGCGTTCGCCAGCTCTCTGCCCACGACAAACAGCTCAAAACGCTCCACGTAACGGGGGTCGTCGTCACGTCTTTTTGAGAGAGGAGATATGTCCGTGGGATAGTCCGTGACAATGGTCGGCTGAATCAGCTTGGGCTCCACCAGCGCCTCGAAAACCTCGTTCAGGAGCTTTCCGAGCGGCTCGCCGCCCTTCAGGTTCGCGCCGAGCTTCTTCGCATGCTCCCGCGCCTTGTCTTCGCCGGCGAGGACGTCTTCCGGCACGCCCGCCTCCCGGAGAGAATCGATGAAGCTGATCCGCTTCCACGGCGGCGCAAGATCGATCGTATGCCCCTCGTATTCCACCGTTGTTTTCCCAAGGACCTCCATGGCCACGGAGCTGATCATCTGCTCGGTCATTGCGATGAGGTCCCTGTAGTCGGCGTAGGCCGTATAGAACTCGAGCATGGTGAACTCGGGGTTGTGGCGCGTGGAAATGCCTTCGTTCCGGAAATTCCGGTTGATCTCGTAGACCCGCTCGAAGCCGCCCACGAGGAGCCGTTTGAGGTACAATTCGGGGGCGATGCGCAGGAAGAGGTCCATGTCGAGCGCGTTGTGGTGGGTCTTGAACGGCTTGGCCGTGGCCCCGCCGGGAATGGACTGCATCATCGGGGTCTCGACCTCGATGTACCCGCGGCTGTTCAAAAAGTTCCGGATCGACTGGATGATCTTTGTGCGCTGGATAAAAACATCCTTTACCTCGGGATTGACAATGAGGTCCACGTACCGGAGGCGGTAACGAAGCTCCACATCCGTGAGACCGTGCCACTTCTCGGGCAACGGGCGGAGCGATTTCGAGAGAAGCGTGAAGTCCTCCACCTCTATCGTCAGTTCGTTCGTCTTGGTGCGGAACAGGAAGCCCTTGACCCCGATGAAATCGCCGATATCGAGCTTTTTAAAAAGAGCGAACCGTTCCTCGCCGAGCGCGTTTTTTTGAAAATAGACCTGGATTTTTCCCGTGCCGTCCTGGAGGTGGCTGAAACAGGCCTTGCCGAAGCTCCGCATGGCGATGATCCTGCCCGCTACGGCAACCTCAATCCGCTTCTGCTCAAGCTCCTCTTTTGTCGTCTGGCCGTAGTCATTCAAAAGCCCCTGCGCCGTTGCAGAGGCGTCAAACCTGCCGGCGTACGGCCGTTTGCCCATCGCGCTGATCTCGGCAAGCTTTTTGAACCGCTGCTGAATCAGCTCGTTGTAATCTTCCATGAAAATCCCTTTCCGGTAACGGTAATATCAAATTTCGATTATACTGTCTCGCATGAAGACCGTCAAGGACAAACGCTCATTTTGTGAGCATCCCGAGCACTTCGAGGTACTTCTCCGTAGTTTTCCTTACGACATCGTCGGGGAGGACGGGCGCGGGAGGCTTCTGGTTCCAGGAAAGAGAGAGAAGGTAGTCACGGACAAATTGTTTGTCGAAGCTTTTCTGCACGACCCCTTCCCGGTAGTCCGCCTTGGGCCAGAACCGGGACGAGTCGGGCGTAAGCACCTCGTCGATCAGGATAATTTCTCCATTGTAGACGCCGAACTCGAGTTTAGTGTCGGCGATGATGATCCCTTTCGGCTCGGCGATTTCGCAGGCTTTTTTATAAAGGGAAAGCGTATAGGATCTGATCTTTTCCGCTGTTTCCTTGCCGACGAGCCTCATCACGGCATTGAAATCTATGTTCTCGTCGTGTTCTCCAATTTCCGCCTTGGTCGAAGGAGTAAAGATCGGCTCCGGAAGCCGGGATGCTTCGGCCAAACCTGCGGGAAGCTTGACGCCGCTGACCGATCCGGTTGCCTTATATTCCTTCAGGCCGGACCCGGTCAGATAGCCGCGCACAACGCACTCCACGGGAAGCGGCTGCGTTTTTTTTACGAGCATGCTCCTGCCTGCGAGGATATCAGCGTGCGGCCTGCACGCCGGAGGAAAGTCTTTTACCTCCGTGGAGATCACGTGGTTGTTGACGATCCCTTCAGTCCGTGAGAACCAGTACTTCGATATCTGGGTGAGCACCCTCCCCTTTTCGGGGACCGCGTTCGGCAGCACGACATCGAAGGCCGATATCCTGTCCGTGGCCACGATAAGGAGCGAATCTCCCAGGTCGTAAATGTCCCGCACCTTGCCCCGCCTGGGCGGGTTGAGTCCGGCAAGATTCGTTTCACGCACCAGCGGTGTCTTCATTTTCCTCTTTCTCCTCACTGTCAGGCGTATATTTAAGCACCCGGATGCGCGAGATCCGGTTTCTGCGCAGCCTGAGCACGGTGAACATCAGGTTCTGGTACCGGACCTGGTCGCCCTCGGCCGGCAGCCGCCCGAAAAGACCCAGGACAAAGCCGCCGACGGTTTCGAACTCGTCTTCCGGGAGATGGACCCCTAACTTTTCATTCACCTTCCCGATATCCGATTTCCCGTCGACGAGGTAGCGGTTGATCGCGATTTCCTCGATTTCCCGGAGCTCTTTTTCCTGCTCGTCGCGGATATCGCCGACGATTTCCTCGATGAGGTCCTCCATGGTCACCAGGCCGTCGGTGCCTCCGTACTCATCCCCCACGAGCGCAAGATGGATGCGTTTCTCCCGCATCTCCTTCAGCAGCACGCTCACGTTCTTGTTCGGCGGCACAAAGTAGGGTTTGCGAAGCACCTGGTTGAGCCGCAGGGGGCGATTCTCCATGTGGAGCGAAAGAATGTCCTTGAGGTACACGACGCCAATGACGTTGTCGATGGTTTCGGAATAGACCGGCAGCCGCGAAAACCCCTTCTGGTTCATGGTCCGGAGGATGGCATCGATATCGCTCCCCGCTTCCATCGCTACAATATCGATCCGCGGGACCATGACCTCTTTTACCACGGTATCAGTGAACCGGAACACGCTGTGGATCAAGTCCTCTTCCGAGGGCTCGAAAACGCCGCTCTTCCTCCCCTCCCGGATGAGATACTTGACCTCATCCTCGGACACAAGGGAGGGTTCCTGCTGGTCCGAAGGGGCGAACACGCGGAGCACGATGTTGTTGGACGTGGTAAGCAGGCGCAACAGCCACCGGAGCAACCGGGAAAGAACGTCGATGACTGCCGAAGTCGCAAAAGCAATGCTTTCAGAATAGCGGATTGCGAGTGATTTCGGGACCAACTCGCCGAACACCAGGGTAACGTAGGTGATCACGCTTACGACAACGCCGACTGCAATCGGTTCGGCCGCCCTCCGGACCAGTTCAATAGGCATTGATGCGAAAACCGGTCTGAGGTGTTCAATGGCGATCACGCCCCCGAGTGCGGCCGCCAGGGTGCCGATCAAGGTGACGCCGGTCTGTACCGTGGCAAGAAACCGTTCGGGCTCTTCCTGAAGTTTCTGGATCCTTCGCGCCCTGGCGTTGCCGCTCTTGACCAGATGCCGCACGCGGCTCTTGCGGAGCGAGATCAGCGATATTTCAGCCGCCGCAAAAAAACCGTTCAGCAGAATCAACACCAGGATGAGAAAAAGTTCGACAAACAGCATAAATAATTTACAGTCAAGAATTCGCGCTGAGCCGCAAAGACGCAGAGAAAACCATTAAAACCCGTATTCCTTCCACCTCTCTTCCACGAGTTTCCGGACCGCTGGGTCCATTTTGATCTCATCCGGCCAGGGCCGGGTGAATCCCTCGCCCGGCCCCTTGCGCGTGGCGTCGATCCCCATTTTGCCGCCGAACCCGATCCGGGGGCAGGAATGATCGAGGATATCGAGCGGACCGTCGGTAATGACGGCGTCGCGCTGCGGGTCAACGTGGTTCATCACCTTCCAGGTCACCTCGGAGTAGTCATGGATGTCCACGTCCTCGTCGCACACGATGACGAACTTGGAGAGCATGAGCATGCCCGTGCCCCAGATGGTGTTGATTACCTTTTTCCCGTGGCCGGGATAGCGCTTCTTGATTTTCACGATCACGTTGTTGTGGAACACCCCTTCGACGGGCATGTCCATGTCGAGGATGTCCGGAGCGACCATCTGGAGGAGCGGCAGGAATATCCTCTCCGTGGCCTTGCCGAGATACGCATCTTCCTGCGGCGGGCGCCCTACCAGCGTGGCGGGATAGAGTGCGTCCTTCCGGTGCGTGATGGCGGTAATGTGAAAGACCGGATACTCGTCCGCCTCGGAATAATAACCCGTATGGTCGCCGAAGGGGCCTTCCACCCGGCGCTCATGCGGATCGACGAACCCTTCGAGCACGAATTCCGCGTGTGCCGGCACGCGCACGTCGATGGTCTTGCATTGAACGACTTCGAGCGGTTTTTTCCTCAGAAACCCGGCAAAGACAAATTCTCCTATTGCCGGCGGAAGCGGCGCGGTGGACGCGTAGATGATGGACGGGTCCCCTCCGATGGCGACCGCGACTTCCATGCGTCTGCCCGCGGCCTCGTAATGCTGGTAGTGCCTGGCCCCGTCCTTGTGCTTGTGCCAGTGCATTCCCGTGGTCTGGCGGTCGAAGACCTGCATGCGGTACATGCCCACGTTCGTTATTTTGGTGGTCGGATCAACCGTGCAGACCATCGGGAGCGTGATGAATCTGCCCCCGTCCTTGGGCCAGCACTTGAGGATGGGGAGCTTGCCGAGGTCAACCTGCTCTCCCGTCAGAATGATTTCCTGGCAGGGCGCCTTTTTTACGGTTTTCGGGAAAAAATGGGAGAGTTCCGCCAGCTTCGGCAGCATCCCGAGCTTGTCCATGATCCCGGCGCCGGGGCCCGGAAAAAGGTTCGTGGGATCGACGATTTCCTTGATCCGGCCCCCGATTTCATCAAGGCCCTGCACTTCCAGGGCGAGGCACATCCGTTTCAGGGATCCGAACGCATTGGTCAGGACCGGAAACGGCGAACCCTTCACGCGTTCGAACAGGAGGGCCTTGTTTTCAGCCCCCTTCCCCTTTGATACGCGGTCGGTGATTTCGGCGATCTCCAGCTCGGCGTCCACCTCCGCCTTGATCCTGATCAGCTCGCCGTTCCTGTCGAGAACAGCTATAAAATCACGCAAGGTTTCGTATGCCATGGAAGTTGGATTGTAGCGAAAACAGGCGAGATTTGCAATGAAAAACTCAAGGGTCGCCGGAGGCGTCATACTTCTGGAGCCGGT
>DASWAB010000074.1:0-4176 GCA_036391375.1 Nitrospirota bacterium | reverse complement strand
GTCCGCGACCCCGACGTGCTCGACACCTGGTTCTCGTCGGCCCTCTGGCCGTTCTCCACGCTCGGCTGGCCGGACAGGACGAAAGAATTGTCCGTCTATTATCCTACGTCGGCGCTGGTCACGAGCTTCGACATCATCTTTTTCTGGGTCGCTCGCATGATCATGATGGGCCTTCACTTCATGAAAGACGTCCCTTTTAAGGATGTCTACATCCATGCGCTCGTGCGCGACGCCGAAGGCCAGAAGATGAGCAAGTCCAAGGGCAACGTGATCGATCCCCTCGTCATGATCGACCAGTACGGCACCGATGCGTTCCGGTTCACCCTCGCGGCGTTTGCGGCCCAGGGCCGGGACATCAAGATGTCCGCGGAGCGGATCGAAGGCTACCGGAATTTTGCGAACAAGATCTGGAACGCAAGCAGGTTCGTGATGATGAACCTGGACGAAGACTTTGCTCCGAACCCCGATCTCGCCGCCACCGATTTTTCGCTTGCGGACCGGTGGATCCTTTCGCGCCTGCAGTCGGTGAGCAAAGACGCCCGGACGTCCCTCGCGGAGTACCGGTTCAACGACGCGGCCTCGGCGCTCTATCAATTCATCTGGCACGAATACTGCGACTGGTACCTCGAATTCTCCAAGCCGGCGCTGAACCAGGAGAAAGGCTCCGCCTCGCGGCGAGCGGCCCAGACGGCGCTCGCTCATGTGCTTGAAACCTCGCTCAGGCTCCTGCATCCGATCATGCCATTCATTACGGAAGAGATATGGCAGAATTTGCCGGGAAAAGTGCGGAGTAAAAAACGAAGCGGTCAGCGCGAGTCGATCATGATTGCGCCGTATCCCGCGGCGGATGAGAAGCTGATCAACACCGGGATCGAGCGCGACATGGAGACCGTGATGGACCTGATCATGGCCATCCGCAACATCCGGGGCGAAATGAACATCGCGCCGTCCCTGCAGATCAAGGCGATCGTGAAGGCGGAAAACGAGAAAGTCGGCGAGCGCCTTGAAATGGCCGCGGGCTACGTCAGGACGCTGGCGCGTCTCTCCGGGCTCCGGATCGGCGCGGCGGAAGAGAAGCCGAAAGCGGCGGCCACCGGCGTGATCAAGGGCGCCGAGGTCTACGTGCCGCTCGAAGGCGTCATCGACCTTACGCAGGAGCGCGACCGGCTCCAGAAGGAGATCGCAAAGATCTCAAAGGACATTGAAGTTTTCTCCAAAAAGCTCGCGAACAAGAACTTTGTCGATAAAGCGCCCAAAGAAGTGGTTGAAAAGGATACGACGAAGCTTGAAGAGTTCAAAGTGAAACGAGACAAGCTGGAGCAGAGCCTGAAGGTGCTGGGGTAGGATGATCTAACAATGTCAATTTACGGGATTAAATAGTATGGACCCTTCCGTGCAAGAGTTGATAAAGAATGCCTTACGGGAAGACCTCGGCGCGGGCGACGTGACCTCCGATGCCACGATCCGCCGCGAGTCCGCGTCTATCGCCGTGATGCTGGCAAAACAAGATCTCGTGCTTGCGGGGCTTGATGCGGCACAGGCGGTCTTCCATCAACTCGATCCTGACATTCAGTTCACCCCCGCTGCGAAGGACGGCGAGCGAATAAACGCCGGGACCGAGCTCGCGAGGCTGTCGGGCAACACGAAATCCCTGCTTGCCGGCGAGCGCGTGGCCCTGAACCTTCTGCAACAGCTGTCCGGCATCGCGACCCTGACCGCGAAATATGTAGAGAAGATTCTCGGGACGAAGGCGCAGGTGCTGGACACGAGGAAGACGCACCCCGGTCTGCGGCAGCTCGAAAAATACGCCGTGCGCATGGGCGGCGGGATGAACCACCGTATGGGCCTGTACGATATGGTCCTGATCAAGGATAACCATATCAAGGCGGCAGGCAGCATCGCCAGGGCCGCCGAGAGCGCGAAAAGGAAGGCCGGGCACCTCAAGATCGAAGTGGAGACAGGGAGCCTCGAAGAGGTGCGCGAGGCGCTGGCCGCAAAGGTTGACATCGTCATGCTCGACAACATGCCGCTCGAAACGATGGCGGAGGCGGTGAAGATGATCAATGGTCAGGCGCTTGTGGAGGCGTCCGGCAATGTAACGCTCGAAACGATCCGCGCAATCGCCGAGACGGGCGTTGACTTTATTTCGTGCGGGAGTCTGACGCATTCGGCGCCTGCCGCGGACATCAGCATGAAAATAAAGTGATATGTACAAAGACAAAATCCTGAACCTCCTCCGTTCGTCAAAATCCCGCTTCCGTTCCGGAGAAGAGCTGGCAAGAAAGTGCGGCATATCGCGCGCCATGGTCTGGAAGCACATCAAATCGCTGGAGCGCGAAGGGTTCGGGATCGAGGCGGTGCCCTCGCAGGGATACCGGATCCTCAAGGAGCCCGACCTCCTGCGTGAGGGCGACATCAAACCGGGCCTCAAGACGAGGGTCGTCGGACGGGAGATCAAGCTCTTTTCCGAGGTCGCATCAACAAATACCCACGCCATGGAGATGGCGTCGAACGGCGCGCCGGAGGGCACGGTGGTCGTCGCCGAGACGCAAACAGGCGGCAAGGGCAGGCTCGGCAGGAAGTGGATCTCGCCGCGGGGCAATCTTTATCTGAGCGCGGTTCTTCGGCCGAATATCCCGACGCACAAAGCGCCGCTCGTGACGCTGATGGGCGCAGTTGCCGTTGCCTCGGCGTTGAGGAAACAATGCGGGGTCGAGGCTGGCATCAAGTGGCCGAATGACGTCCTCATTGCGGGCAAAAAAGTAAGCGGACTGCTGACGGAGATGAGCGCAGAGCAGGACCGCATCAGGCATATCGTTCTCGGCATCGGCGTCGATGTGAATATGGATATGGACGCGCTGCCCCGGGAGGTCCGCGGCCGGACGACCACGCTCGCGGCCGAAACCGGAACGAAGATCAACCGGACGCTCCTGCTGCGAACGCTTCTCAGAGAGCTTGATCGCTTGTATCAGGTCTTCCTTGCGAACGAACAGGATGTGCTCCGGGAGTGGACGCGCCTCAACGTGACCACCGGCGCCCGCGTTGCAGTAAGCGGCGCGGGAGAGGGGATTGAGGGGCTTGCCCGGGGGATCGACAGCGAGGGCAGGCTCATCATCAAACAGGATGACGGCACGCTCAGAACCGCCGCGGCAGGGGACGTGACGATAGTGAAGGGGTCAGGGGTCATGTAGCAAGGGTCAAGGAAGAGCGAAGGATGTCGTCGCACTTATTTGTCATCACGGAGACCCATACCCCTTGCTCCTTAGACCCTATTTTCCCGGAGGGAAAATGCTCTTAGCCATCGACATCGGCAACACCAACGTGGTCCTCGGCGTGTTCGAAAAAGAAAAACTCGTCGAGAACTGGCGCGTGGGCACGAATACGCAGATCACCCCCGACGAATACGCCATGATCTTTAAGGACCTCTTCGGCTTCGCCGGGCTCGAATTCGGCCAGATTACCGGCGTCATCATCTCCTCGGTCGTGCCGCCGCTCCTTCCGGTGATGGTCGAGATGTCGCACAAGTACTTTAAAATCGGGCCCATGATCGTGACGCACGAAATTAAGACGGGCATAACGATCCGCTACGACAACCCCAAGGAGGTTGGCGCCGACCGCATTGTGAACGCGGCGGCCGCGTACAAACGGTACGGGGGCCCGCTTATAATCGTGGACTTCGGCACGGCGACGACCTTCTGCGCCGTGACGAAGCGCGGCGAATACCTGGGCGGGGCCATCTGTCCGGGGATAAAGATATCAGCGGAGGCGTTGTTCCAGCGGGCGTCGAAACTGCCGCGGGTGGAGCTCACGAAGCCGCCCAGGGTCATCGGTGCCGACACCGTAAGCGCCATGCAAGCCGGGATCATCTACGGCTACGCCGGCCTGGTGGACGGCATCGTGGCGCGGATGAAAAAAGAGCTTTCCCCTGACGCAAAAGTCGTGGCAACGGGAGGTCTGGCTGAGCTTGTCGCCCCGGAAACAAAAACAATCGAGGAGGTGAAACCGCACCTTACCCTTGAAGGGCTGAGATTGTTGTACGATATAAATCATTGAAATATAAAACACTTTCTCCTCCCATCCGGCTTCACTGGCCGTCGTTGTTGCAAAATCATACAGAACGCCCTCAGGCCCTTACCTTGACGATTCTCCAAATTTGTGATATTTTTTCTTTCACTG
>DASWAB010000073.1:0-3356 GCA_036391375.1 Nitrospirota bacterium | reverse complement strand
TGCCGGCAATCTTGAATCTGACGCTGTTAAATTTGGCGGACATATCGATTATGAGATATTCTCATGAACGACTATCGGTGCAATGCTGGAGCGCAGATGTCAATCAGCATTATTTTAGCGTAAGTTTTTTGTTTTGGCAAGTTTTTTTTCGGCGCGAAGTGCGATGAGCACAGCGGCTTGGCGCTGCGTAGGAACCAAACTCGACTGATCCATGCTTGGCAACTCATTTTGCGGGGGCCTTTTTACAGGCCCCCTTTTTTTCGCCTGCCTTGCTCCAGGGGCCTGTCTGTTGGTCAGGAGCTGACAAAGCGGGGTTTTCGGTCCACTGTATTCTTCAGGACGATATGGGAAACAGGGCACTCTTCGAAGCGGGGCGGTAGGAGAGAAAATGGCGGTTAACGCAGATTGATCAAGGAAAGCAATTCGGAAAAATCAAAGGGCTTTTGGAGAAACACGTTTGCCCCGGCTTTCATAAATTCATGCTTCACTTTACGACCGCTGTAACCAATGATTAATGAATCTCCAAAACGGTCCCTCGCCGCTTTAGCGAACTCCCCTCCGGTCATGCCTGGCATATAATAATCGACGAGGAAAACATCGAAGCTTTGCTTTTCCGCATACTCCATTGCGTCAATGCCGTTATGGCAGCGTAAAACTTTGTGCCCCTGTTCTTTCAAGCTGTCTTGAAGGATGGTCGCGAGCATTTTATCGTCATCAACAATCAGAATTGACTTTTGGGTTTTCATAAATGTCACCACGGGTTCCTTACGGCTTTGTATTACAGGATAGCATCCTCTGAGGGATAACGCCATACCCCGATAGGGGTATTTTAAGGGGATGGGTGAATTGGCGCACTGAGCAAATGCGGGTCTGAGAAATGAAATGCAGGAAGCGCTATCTTCCTTTGGGGAGGCCGCCCTGGATGACGAACCGCTCCCTGATGATTCTCCGGAAGCGCGGCGCGTAGATGAGATTATAGACGTTTTCCTTGTCGGGAAACAGGCTCAACGCGGCCTGTTTGACGCTCTTCATGATTTCAAAGGCCTCCCGCAGCGTCAGGTCGGTCTGCTGCATGAGGACCGCCTGATTGAGGTCCACGATGAACCTGAGCCGCCGAAGCCTTTTTTCCTCTTCCCTCAAAGCTTCCTTCATACGATGTTCCGCCTCCTGTATCAACGACCGGATCGGACAATCGTATATTACTTCGCGCGGGGAGAATTTTCAAGCGCCTCATCTTTTTCCCCCCGTTCAAAGGCGCCGCTCTTCCCGCCTGATTTTTTCAGCAGCCGGATGCCGCTTACGGTCATGCCGCGGTCCACGGACTTGCACATATCATAAACCGCGAGGCCGGCAACCGCAACAGCGGTAAGGGCCTCCATTTCGACGCCGGTCTTTCCCGTTGTCCGGACCGTGGCCCGGATGTTTACAAGCGAGGACGACCGGTCCGGCTCGAAGGAAATCTCCATGGACGAAAGGCTGAGAGGATGACACAGGGGGATGAGCTCGGCAGTCTTTTTGGCGGCCATAATTCCTGCAATCCGCGCTACGCCGAAGACATCGCCCTTGGAGACTTTATGGTCGAGAATGAGGGCGAGCGTTTCCGGCAGCATGGCGACCCGGGCTTCGGCCATGGCTTCCCGCACGGTCTCCTTTTTATCAGACACATCGACCATGCGGGCCGCGCCCTGGTCGTCGAAGTGAGTGAGGTTTGCCTCTGCACCCTGGCCCTTCGTCATTCGCCGCTACCCTCCGATCCGCGACATGGTCCGCTGAAAACATCGTGCTTCCGTTTCGTTGAGGGAATGCCGTTCGGGCTTGAGCTCAAGCGCGAGTCGGAGCAGCCGTTCCAGCTCCCGGTTGTCGCACCCGCCGCGCAGGGGCGACTTTACGTCGATCTCCGTGTCCGACAGCAGGCACGGCCTGATTCTGCCGTCCGCCGTAAGACGAAGGCGCCTGCAGGACTTGCAGAAGTGCCGGGTTATGGGGCTGATGAACCCGATCACCCCCCGCGCGCCGGGGACCTGATAGTTGTCCGACGGACCTGCCGAGTTCGCCGATGTGAACGGCACGAGCGGGCCGAGTTCCCGCTCGATCACCGTCCGCAGCTCGTCCGCGGACACGCACACGTCGCGATGCCAGCGATCATCCGCGCCGATGGGCATGAATTCGATGAAGCGGACATGGAAACGCCGGCTGAGCGTAAGCCGGGCGAAGTCCACTACCTCATCGTCGTTCATGCCCTTGACCGGCACCATGTTGATCTTGAGGGGGAAAAATCCCGATTCCTCGGCACGCATGATGCCGCGCCAGACCCGGTCCCAGGAGTCGCTTCCGGTGATGCGGTGAAACCGTTTTGCGTTCAGGGAATCGAGGCTGATGTTGAGGCGCGGCATTCCCGCCGCGGCGAGGTCATCGGCCATCTTCTCCAAAAGCAGGCCGTTCGTGGTCAGGCTGATATCGTCGATTCCGACGATGGATTTGAGCGACGCGATGAAATCCACGATTCCGCGCCTCGCCAGCGGCTCTCCACCGGTCACGCGGACGCGGGAGATGCCGAGCGGAACCGCGACAGCCACGAGCCGCAGTATCTCCTCGTAGCTCAGGATGTCGCCATGCGACAGCGCCTTCATCTGTCTGCGGGGCTTGCAGTAGACGCAGGAGAGGTTGCAGCGGTCGGTGACGGATACGCAGAGGTAGTCGATGCGCCGCTTATGGGAATCTACGAGCGCCATGAGAAAACTCTACCACAGCGATATCGGTTCTTCAAGGCAAAAGTATGCGGGAAATTTGCAATTATGGTCTTGACCCCTTGTTGTTTTATCAGTATAATCACACAAGATGCCGATGCGAAGGTCGGACAGAATTCCGTTGTGGCGTTTTCTCGGGTGGGAACGCATATGCCGATGAGCGGGAAGAGGGTTTTTTTGGGCAGGGGCAAGGGCTATCTGAATGCGGCCGGCGCGCAGTATCGTTTTATCATTTTCCTTTTCGTGGTGTTAGGTGTTTATACACTCCTCCTGAAGGTGTTCCAAAAGCTGGCCGAGATCGTGCAGCTTCCCGTGTTTCTTCCGGTCGCGCTGGTCACGCTTCTGTTCTTCATCGGCATTGTAGGCACTCTTTACTCCCATAAATTCATCGGCCCGATGGTGCGGATACGCAGGGCGATCGAGCACCTGGCGGAAGGAGACACGAATGTGTCCCTGCGGGTGCGGGACTCGGACGATCCCGCGCTCAAGGAACTCGTCATGGCGATTACCCGCCTGTGCGAGCACAGCCGGGACACCCACGCGCTGATCCGCGAAACGGCAAAGGACCTCTCCGGGGCGATAACGGCGCTCCAGGAAACAGTCCGCCAG
>DASWAB010000072.1:0-2732 GCA_036391375.1 Nitrospirota bacterium | reverse complement strand
CGACGTGCACGGGCTGCGGGGCGCTGGCTGCGGCCGCGTCGCCTGCGCCGACAAAGCTGAGGTTCGCAATCTGTCTGCGCTGTCTGCGCTCGATCGCCTCTCCCTGCTCTTTGGCCGCCGCCTTGATCCTGAACAAATTCTCGACGGTGCTCTCGACGATCCTCAGCTTCATGTCCTCGAACATCTCGAAGCCTTCTTTTTTGTACTCGATCAGCGGGTCCTTCTGGCCGTAGCCCCGGAGCCCGATGCCTTCTTTCAAGTGGTCCATGGCCAGGAGGTGGTCTTTCCATTGGTGATCCACGGCCTGGAGCATGAAGACCTTTTCGAGGTGGCGCATGAGTTCCGGGCCGATCTGCTGCTCTTTTTCGTCATAGCTCTGTTTGATCGCGCTCCAGAGTTTTTCCCGGAATTCGTCGCGCGGCAGGCTCTGGGGCTCGATGCCGGTCATGCGGTACGAGAACTTGGCCGCGAGCGCGTCCCGGAGGCCCGTGACGTCCCATTCCTCCGGGTACTTGTCCTCGGGGCAGTAGAAGCCGGTCGCGCCGTCGAGCATCTCCTCGGCGAGGCCCAGCACCTCGTCCTTGAGGTCCTCCCCCGCCAGGATCTCGCGGCGCTGTTCGTAGATGACTTTACGCTGCTGGTTCATGACATCGTCGTATTCGAGGACGTGCTTGCGCATCTCGAAGTTGTGCTCCTCCACCTTCTTCTGCGCGTTCTCGATGGCGCGCGACACCATGCGGTGCTCGATCGGCACGTCCTCTTCCATTCCGAGCCTGCCCATGAGGCCGGCGATGCGGTCGGAGCCGAAAATCCTGAGAAGGTCGTCTTCGAGCGAAAGATAGAACCGCGACGAGCCTGGGTCTCCCTGCCTGCCCGAACGGCCGCGGAGCTGGTTGTCGATCCGGCGCGCCTCGTGCCGTTCGGTGCCGAGAATGTGGAGGCCCCCCGCCCCGACGACCTTTTCCTTTTCCGACGCGCACTGGGCCTTGAACTGCTCGAGCGCGGCGCCCCACTCTTCCTTCGTGTACTCCTTGTCCTTGAGCGTCTGGCGCGTGAGGCCTTCGGGGTTGCCGCCGAGCACGATGTCCGTGCCGCGGCCCGCCATGTTTGTCGCGATCGTGACCGCGCCGTAGCGGCCGGCCTGGGCCACGATCTCGGCCTCCATCTCGTGGTACTTGGCGTTCAGGACGGAGTGTTTGATGCCTTTTTTCCTGAGCATGGCCGAGAGGGTCTCGGACTTGACGATGGAAATGGTGCCCACGAGCACGGGCTGGCCCTTTTTGTTCCGCTCCTCAATTTCCCTGATCGCCGCGTTGAACTTCGCCTGCTCGGTTTTATAGATGAAGTCGGGGTTGTCCGCGCGGACCATGGGCCGGTGCGTGGGGATCACGACCACGTCGAGGTTGTAGATCTTCGCGAATTCCGCCGCCTCGGTCTCGGCCGTGCCGGTCATGCCCGCGAGTTTGTTGTAGATCCGGAAATAGTTCTGGAAGGTGATCGAGGCGAGCGTCTGGTTTTCGTTCTCGATCTTGACGCCCTCCTTGGCCTCGATGGCCTGGTGGAGGCCGTCACTCCAGCGCCTGCCCGGCATGAGCCTGCCGGTGAATTCATCCACGATCATCACCTGGTTGTCCTTGACCACGTAGTCCACGTCGCGGTGGAACAAAGCGTGCGCCTTCAAGGCCTGGTGCACATGGTGCACGAGGTCCACGTTCGAGGGATCGTAGAGGTTGCCCGCGCCCAGCATCTTCTCCACCTTGATGTTGCCCTCTTCGGTCAGGGCCGAGGTCTTGGTCTTTTCCTCGATGGTGTAGTCGGCGTCTTTCCTGAGGCTCGGGATGATGCGGTTGATCTTGTAGTATTTGTCCGTGGACTCTTCGGTGGGGCCGGAAATGATGAGCGGGGTCCTGGCTTCGTCGATCAGGATGGAGTCGACCTCGTCCACGATGGCGTAATTCAGGTCGCGCTGGACGTAGTCCTTGAGGTCGAACTTCATATTGTCCCGGAGATAGTCGAACCCGAATTCATTGTTCGTGCCGTAGGTCACGTCGGCGCCGTAGGCCCGCTGCCGCTCTTCGTCCGTGAGGCCGTGGACGATCACGCCGACGGTGAGCCCGAGAAACGAGTAGACGGGGCCCATCCACTGGGCGTCGCGCCGGGCGAGGTAGTCGTTCACCGTGACCACATGCACCCCCCTGCCGGAGAGCGCGTTCAGGTACACCGGCAGCGTCGCGACGAGGGTCTTGCCTTCGCCGGTCTTCATTTCAGAAATCCTGCCCTTGTGCAGCACGTAGCCCCCGATGAGCTGCACGTCGAAGTGCCGCATGCCGAGGGCGCGTTTGGAAGCCTCGCGCACGACGGCAAAAGCCTCGGGGAGGATCTCGTCAAGGGCGATCTTTTCGGCCCCCAGCCTCTCCGCGGGGTCTTCGATGCCTTCGGTCCGCTCCTGAACGGCGCGTTTGAATTCGTCCGTCCTGGCGCGCAGGTCAGTGTCGGACAGCGCAGCTACCTGAGGCTCGATCGCGTTGATCTTGTCCACAACCGCCTGAATGCGCTTGACTTCCCGCTCATTCGCGGTGCCGAATACTTTTTTCAGAATCGTCCCGATCATCTATCCTCTCTCCACGTTACAAAATCTCTCGACGGTTTTTAATATTATCATTTTTGCGGAGGAATTCAAGAGAATAAATTTTGTGAAAGGCGGAGGCAAAAAAGCCCCGGAGCGCGGGGAG
>DASWAB010000071.1:0-2400 GCA_036391375.1 Nitrospirota bacterium | reverse complement strand
TGTCGGGCTGAATGATGAGCGAAACCTCTGCCTGGGACTGGGAATTCTTCGCGCCATGGACCTGAAGGACCTTTCATCGCGGGTGATAACCCCCCTCAGGGACGTCTCGGGGGTGCGCCATTTATCGCTGGGATCGATTCGCGTGAGTCCGGCAGGCGGTGAACTGGGCCAATTGTAGATTTGTCCGCCTCATTTCATTCACTAATTTAAGAATGCCTTTACCTTTTCGTTAGAATACCGGTGGAGCACCTCCGGGCAGGAATAATGCGACCTCCCGCCTGCGCACGGCGTTTACGACTGCATTGCGGGGGTGCAGGGCGGAACTGAGAACTCGCGCTTGCGTGACACATTGGGTTCACGCGTGATAGCCGTAAAATGTTCCACGTGGAACATTATGATGTTGACGCCATGCCGTATTTTTCAATTTTTTCTTCCTTTTGTTCTAACCTTATGGTAAAGTAGCGATTGTAGGCCAGCCACCCCGCGGGAACGGAGAAGAATGGGCAGGGTCATTGCAATTGCCAATCAGAAAGGCGGCGTGGGAAAAACCACGACAACGGTGAACGTCGCGGCCTCGCTTGCCGCCGCCGAAAAAAAAGTTTTACTCATCGATTCGGACCCGCAGGGAAACTCTTCAAGTGGCATGGGCATCAACCGGAGCGAGATCACCGTTAGCACGTACGATCTCTACACCGGCAGGATGGCGCTTAAAGACATTAAAAAATCGACGCATTTTCCGTGGCTCGATGTTGTTCCGTCGAAGATCGACCTGGTCGGCGTTGAGATTGAACTCGCCCAGATAGTCGCCCGGGAACGGGTGCTCAAAAATGCGCTGGCATCTGTCCGGGACGATTATGACTATGTCCTGATCGACTGTCCGCCGTCACTCGGCCTGCTCACCGTTAACGCCTTGACCGCGGCAGACGGCGTCATCATACCGGTCCAGTGCGAATACTACGCCCTCGAAGGGTTGACAGCGCTC
Source organism: Nitrospirota bacterium (assembly GCA_036391375.1). GTDB lineage: Bacteria > Nitrospirota > UBA9217 > UBA9217 > UBA9217 > DASWAB01. Next base: position 1,418 of record DASWAB010000071.1, on the reverse strand, counting down.
ATGAACACGATCCAGCTCATCAAGCAGGATCTCAACCCTGATCTCGCCATCGAGGGCGTGCTCCTCACCATGTACGACAGCAGGAACAATCTGGCCCAACAGGTGGCGCAGGAAGTTCGCAACTATTTCAAAGACAAGGTCTACGCAACCATCATCCATCGGAACGTGGCCTTGAGTGAAGCGCCGAGCCACGGCAAGCCTGTGCTTTTGTACGACATACGATCGAGGGGCGCTCAGAGCTACCTGGAACTCGCAAAGGAGGTTATCGGCAATGCAAAAGCAGGCGCTCGGTAAGGGACTCGGCGCCCTTATCCCCGACCTCTCCACGCTCGGCGACAAGGAAAAAAAAGCGTTCGGCATCAGCGAAATCGCGCTCGAGAAAATCATTCCGAACGAATACCAGCCGCGGAAACACTTTGACGATGAAAAGCTGAAGGAACTCGCCGCGTCGATCGAAGAGCAGGGGGTCATCCAGCCCGTCATCGTGCACAAGGCCTCGGACGGCGGCTATCAGCTTATCGCGGGAGAACGCCGGTGGCGCGCTGCGCGGCTTGCGGGGCTCAAGACTATCCCGGCGCTCGTCAAGGACGTCACCAAACGGGAACTCCTCGAAATGGCGCTGATCGAAAACATTCAGCGCGAGGACTTAAACCCGCTCGAAGCAGCGGAGGCCTACAAACGCCTCCAGGATGAGTTCAATATCACCCAGGAGGACCTCGCCAGGCGCGTTGGCAAGGAGCGGTCGACGGTCACAAACTTTCTGCGCATCCTCGGCCTCCCCAGGGAGGTAAAGCAGGACATCGCGACCGGCGCGCTAAGCATGGGGCACGCAAAAGCGCTCCTGTCCCTCGAGCGCGTTCGCGATCAGCTCCGGGCCGCGGCCGTCATGGTGAAACGCGGGCTCTCGGTGCGCGAAGCGGAGGCGCTTGCCGCGCGGCTCAAGAACCCGCCGAAAGAGAAAAGGCCGCGCCAGAGCCACGAGCTGAAGGCCGTGGAAGAGAGGCTCAGGAAATCGCTCGGCACGAAGGTGAGCATCGTCTCACGGGTCAAGGGGGGCAGGATCATGATAGAATATTATTCGACCGAGGACCTGGACAGGATACTGGAGAAAATCGGATAAATATTTACGAATATTTTGAGGGAGGAGCACCCATGTTGAAGAGAGGTTCGGGCACACCGGAGCAGGCGGAAATAACCGCGTTCCTGGGCAAGGGAACGGAGTTCAAAGGCGTCCTGAATTTCGAGGGCACCATCCGCGTCGACGGAAGGGTGGAGGGCGAGGTCGTCTCCAAGGACACCCTGATTGCCGGGGACGGCGCTTACCTTCAGGGAGAGATCACCGTGGGCACGATCATCACCAGCGGCAGGATTGTGGGCAACGTCACTGCGAGCCAGAAGGTGCATGTCCTCGCCCCGGC
>DASWAB010000070.1:0-2318 GCA_036391375.1 Nitrospirota bacterium | reverse complement strand
TCGTGAAGACATAAATTTCTTCGCATAATTCACTTCGTTGTGGTATTTTCTGCGTTCTTTCCGTGTTATATATCAGCCCCGCGAGACGATTATATTGCCCGTGCCGCAATACCGGCATCGCATGCTTGCGGACGGCCTCAATCGAAAAATCCGTGCCGGCCTTCAACCGTTCGTGGTACAATAATCCTGCAATGTCGCTTGAAGAAAAACTCCAGAACCTTCCGGATGCGCCGGGGGTCTATATCATGAAGGACGCCGGGGGGCACATCATCTACATCGGCAAGGCCGTGTCCCTCTGGAACCGGGTGCGTTCGTATTTTCAGAAAGGCCCGAAGGGAGAAAAGACCGAGATCATGGTGCGTCAGATCGCGGACCTCGAGACCATCGTGACCCATACCGAGCTCGAGGCCCTGGCGCTCGAAGCGAACCTCATCAAAAAACACCGGCCGAAGTACAACATCATCCTCCGGGACGACAAGAACTATCCCTATCTCCGGTTCGACATCAAATCCGAATTCCCGCGGCTCGAAGTCGTGCGCAGACTCAGGAAGGACGGGGCGCTGTATTACGGCCCCTACGTCCCGGCAGGGGGCATGTGGGAGTCGCTCGCGCTCATCCGGAGGACCTTCCCGATCGCGCCGTGCAAGATGGAGTTCAAGACGGACAAACCCGGCCGGCCCTGCATTCAGTTCCAGATCGGCCGGTGTATGGCGCCCTGCTCCGGCGAGGCGGACAAGGCGCAGTATCAGGACATGGTGGACCAGGTGCGGCTCTTTCTCGAAGGCAAGAACCGCGACCTCCTTGGTATGCTGAAGCAGCGCATGGAAGAGGCGTCGGAGAAGACGGAGTACGAGCGTGCCGCGGAGCTCCGGGACCGCATCGCGAAGATCGAGGGCGCGCTCGAAAAGCAGAAGATCATCTCCCCGGGCTTCGAAAACCAGGACGTGATCGGTCTGGCCTTTGAAGCGGGACGGGCGGACATCCAGACGCTCTTTATCAGGAACGGCATGCTGCTCGGGAGAAAGGACTTCTACCTCGACGACGTGCGCGGGATGACGCAGGAAGAGCTGCTGAACGATTTTCTGCGCCAGTTTTACTCCAAAGAGATGATCGTGCCTTCCGAAATCCTCCTTCCCCTCGAAGCTCCGGACCGCGAAGTGTTCGGGAACTGGCTTGCGGAGAAACGCGGCGGCAAAGTCGATGTGCAGGTCCCGCAGCGCGGCCGGAAGCGGGAACTCGTCCAGATGGCGTCCGACAACGCCGCCCAGTCGCTTCGGGAGCATCTGCTCTCCCGCAGGAGCAAGGAAAAGATCCTCATGCGGCTCCAGGAAGAGCTTGGTCTCAGGAACCTTCCGCGCAGGATCGAATCCTTCGATATTTCACAGATCCAGGGCACGGAGCCGGTGGCGAGCATGGTCAGGTTCGAGGACAACCTTCCGGACAAGAGAAACTACAAGAAGTTCCGGATCCGCACGGTCGAGGGACAGGACGATTTTGCGAGCATGGCGGAGGTGATCGGAAGGCGCTATGCGAAGGCCAGGGAAGAGGGGACGCTCCCCGACCTCATCCTGATCGACGGGGGCAAGGGCCAGCTCAATGCCTCGCTCGATGTCCTCCGGGCCCTCGGGATCGGAGAGCCCGATGTAATCGGGCTTGCCAAGGCGCGGAGCGGGGAAGAGGGGAGCGGGAAGGAGTTCGAACGCGTGTTCCTGCCCGGCGTGGAGGAGCCGGTCGTTCTCGATCCCGCGAGCGCGACCACCCATTTCGTTGCGCGGGTGCGTGACGAGGCGCACCGCTTCGCCATCACCTATCACCGGAAACTGCGCGAGAAGCGGGCCGTGCGCTCGGAGCTGGACGACATTACCGGCATCGGCGCGGTGCGAAAGAAAATGCTGCTGAGGCATTTTGGAAGCGTGGAGAAAATCAGGCAGGCGACGACGGAAGAGCTGGCCTCCGTAAAAGGAATGTCGAGAAGAGCGGCCGGGGAAATTATCAGTTTCTTCAGGCATGCAAAATTACAAAGCCCGAATGGCAAATAATTTCAAATTCCAAACTATCAAATGTCACTTAAGCTTTTTGGCATCATCGTCTGTTGTGAACGTTGTGAACGTCGAGCTTTGACATTTGAACTTGCGGGTGTAAGGAGACTGCATGACAAACGAACAGTGGCTTGAAATTTTCAGGGGCATCGGCAAAAAGATGCGCGAAGAAATATCGGCGGTCCTCGCCCGGGAAGGCGGGTTGATTCCGCTGGGCAAAGGCGCGGGAGGCGACAAGACCTTTCCCGTGGACAAATGGGCGGAGGATATCGTCCTCTC
>DASWAB010000069.1:0-21208 GCA_036391375.1 Nitrospirota bacterium | reverse complement strand
AGTCTGTTGATCGCGCGTTTGTCGCCGGGGGTAAGCTCGATGATTTTTGCGTAGTGTCTCTTCGCTTCATCGAACAACCCCTGCTGAAAATAGAACTCAGCCTCGGCCCAGATTTCGTTGATGTCGCTCCCGGTCTCCGCGGAACTTCCCGGAGCGGCCGATGCCTGTGGTGCGTGCGTGCGCTCCTCCTCCGGCGCTGGCATCTCAGGCGCGGGGAGCGGCTCCGCGGAAGCGCTGTCGTCGAGAGGGGGAACGCCGGAATCGAATCCCTCAAGTACGATATCATCATTATCGGAAAAAGGAGGTGTTTCGTAAACCGGGGGTTCTTCCCCGAACGTGTCCGCCGCCTCGGCTATAACCGCCGGCGTCTTCGGCGCTACGGCGGCTGCCGGCGAAGGCGGCTTCTCAGGGGTGGCTTCAGGCGACTTTTTGCCGGTCCCGGAGGGCGCCAACTTGCGGGCGGCATCGAGCACGGCCTCCGCATCCTCATGCGCGCCGCGTTTTGCGTACAGGTCCGCGGCAGAGAGCGCATGTGATACAGCTTTGTCGATGTTTCCCTGCTCAATATAAAGGTCACGCAGTTTGATTCTCAGGCGCGGATTTTCCGGGAACGCTGCTGTCAGGGCCTCGAGCTGCTCCGCTGCCTTGCTCGTTAGCCCGTATTTGATGAGCACGTCGGCTTCAGTAAATGCTTCGGCAACGGCGGGGTCTTCTTCTTCGACAAACGCCTCTGCCGGGGGGGCTGGGGGCGTTTCGCGTGCTGCAGGTTGCTCCGGCCTGAATTGCTCCGGCTCGAAGGCCTCGAACGTTGGCGCCGAAGCAGCCGGTTCCTGTTCCATAACAGGCTCCGGTTCCTGAACAACTGCTTCCGGCTCCGGAGGGGGGCCGGCTGCCGATGCGAGGCGGTCGAGCAGCTCTTTTGCCTCCGCCATATCGGGAATGATTTCGAGCGCCCGTGTCAGCGCTGCCCTGGCCCCCTCCCGATCGCCCTCATCGACAAGGACTTCCGCGGCCTGCAGGAAGACATGAGCGGCGTCCTGTCCCCGGTCCAGGGTCACATAGAGTTCGCCAAGCTTCCAGCGGCCCGGCGAAAAATGGGGACTGGCGGCTATGAATTTTTTCAGGATATCAACAGCGCCGTCAGGATCGCCCTTTTCAACGCTGGCGTCTGCGAGGCGTGCCGACGCCTCGAGCGCCTTCTCAAAATCCCTGTTCTCGAGATAAACCGAGAGCAGTTTTTCCTGCAGGTCAGTCCTGCTTGAGTCCTCGGAAAGGATTTTCCTGATCAACTGCTCCGCTTCATGACCCTTGCCCGCCTTGTTCAAGGCGTCAAGATAGGCGTCGGCCAGCTCCCGGTTCGCCGGATCGTTGTCAAAAGCCGGCTTCAGGGCCTTGCATGCCTCTGCGAACTTGCCCTCCTTAAGATAGACGATGCCGGCCTTGTGATAGACCTCTTTATTGCCCGGGTCGAGGGAGAGGGCTTTTTCAAACAACTGCCGCGCGTCCTTGAACTCATTTTTGGACACGTGCGCGTCCGCGGCCGCGAGGTACGCCTTAGCCGCCTCCTGCTTCATGTCTTCCTTTGCGTACATGTCCGCGAGCTTCATCCGGAACGCCACGTTGGAGGGGTTGAGGTCGGCCATTTTTTGATAAATGCCGAGCGCCTTGTCCATCTGCTTGTTTTTTTTGTAATGATCCGCGACGATCTTGTAGCTTTCGAGGGCGTTTCCGATGAGGCCCTTTTCGGCATTCATTCCGCCCAGGGCAAGATGTGCCTCAACCTTGGCGGGATCGATATTCAGGACTTTTTTGTAAAGGGCGATTGCCTTTGAGGCGAAACCGTCTTCGGCGAGGATATCGGCGGCGCGCTTGTAGGCGTCTACCGCCTCTGTTTTGGAATTTTTTTTGAGGCAGAGGTCGCCTATGGTGTTGAAGATATTGGCGTCTTTCGGCGACTCCCTGACCAGCTTTTTCCACTCTGCGATCGCTTTGTCGAACTGGCCCTTGGCGGCGAACTTTTGCGCTTCTCTTGCGACGGCATTTTTGTCGATGGCCATGAAACAAAAATACCATAAAGCCCCGCAGGGTGTCAACACTTAGTCAATCTTATAACTTGATTTTGGAAATAAATCGTGTTAAATATGAATGACATGGCGATTCGTGAAATAAAAAAATACCCGGATGCGGTGCTCCGGAACAAAACGGCGCGCGTCGAGCGGATCGATCCTTCCCTTGATCGCCTGATAGAGGACATGGTGGAAACCATGCGCGCCGCGCCCGGCGTCGGCCTTGCCGCAAACCAGGTCGGGGTCCCCCTCCAACTCGCCGTGATCGATTTAAGCGCCCGGGAAAACGAGGAACAGCGCCATCCGCTCATCGTCATCATCAATCCCGAGATACTTTCCTGGGAAGGGTCGGTCGTCGAGGAAGAGGGCTGCCTCAGCATCCCGGATTATGCGGAGAAGGTCAAGCGGGCCGCGCGCGTCAGGGTCCGCGCTCAGGACCGGTCGGGCAAGCCTTTCGAGATCGAGGCCGAAGGCCTTCTGGCAAAGGCCCTCCAGCATGAGATCGACCATCTGAACGGCCTTTTGTTCGTTGACCGGCTGAGTCCGCTCAAGAAGAACATCTTCAAGCGGAGATACCGGAAGGCGTTGGCGGAAAAGGCATAGCTCGCACTACAAATCCCAAACATTAGCTCTAGCGACCCTTCGTCGTGCCGGCGTACGAGAAACCGGCGGATTTCGGAGCGCGCATTCGCATAGTATCTCTGGCTTGTAATTGGAACGTTCCCTATGAAAATTATTTTTATGGGCACGCCGCAGTTTGCCGTACGGCCGCTCCGCGCCCTGGGGGCCGCAGGGCACCAGATCGCCGGGGTGGTCACGCGGATCGACAAGCCGGCGGGCAGGGGCCGCGCCCTTGCCGCGCCGCCGGTCAAGCTGGCAGCCCAGGAGCTGGGACTTGCCGTGTTCCAGCCGGGGCGGGTGCGGGACCCGGAGTTTATCGAAACGCTCCGCAGGATCAATCCGGAGGGGATCGTGGTCGCGGCCTACGGACAGATCCTCCCGAAGGAGATTCTGTCGCTTCCGAAGTTCGGCTGCATCAACATCCATGCCTCGCTTCTGCCCGCGTACCGGGGCGCCGCACCCATCAACTGGGCGATCATCCGCGGAGAGCGCGCAACCGGCGACACCATCATGCAGATGGACGAAGGGATGGACACGGGGGCCATCCTTTTGCAGGAGAGCATCCCCATCAGCAGCGAGGACACGGCGGGCACGCTCGCGGAGAAACTTTCCGCTCTCGGCGCGCGTCTCATCACTCAGGCCCTGCCGCTGGTTGAATCGGGGGCGCTCAAGCCGGCGACGCAGGACGGATCGAAGGCGACCCTGGCGCCGATCCTCAAAAAAGAAGACGGGCTTATCGACTGGAGTCTGTCCGCAACGGAAATCCATAACCGCATCCGGGGCCTCTCCCCCTGGCCCGGCGCATACGCGTTTTTGGACGGCAAGATGGTCAAGATCATTGCGTCCGAAGCGGTCCCCGGAAGCGGAGAGGCCGGGCGCTTGTATGAAAAGGACAAAAACACGCTGGAGGCCGGCGCCGGCAGCGGCATGCTCCGCATCCTGAGCATCCAGCCGGAAGGCAAGAGACCTATGACCGCCGGCGAGTTCCTGCGGGGACACCGGGGGATTGCGGGAAAGAAGTTCAGCAGTAAGTTGTAAACACCAATATTAAAGCCCAAATGTGTCGATTGCAAATGCCAATGCGGCAATTTTGAGCTCTGATAGCGGAACTGTTTAATAAACCATGTCCGAACCGAAAAAACGCATATTCATCGGCCTTATCGTGTTCACCGTCTTTTTGATCTCGGCGGTCACCGTAGCGCTTTATCTGATCCCCTATGTCGGGCTCAGGAACATTCATCCCCTTGCGCCGGAGATCGTCTGCTTCTCCATGGGCGGCGCGCTCGGCGTCCTGATCCTCGGCGTGGCGCTTCTGATCCTTACCCTTATGCGCGGCAGGGAGATCCTCTTCGCGGCGCGGCTCCGCGGGATCGTGATCGAGGTGCTTTTCCCCATCATGATCGTGGTGGGCAAGCTCCTCGGCATTTCCAAGGAAAAGATACAGCAGTCCTTCGTGGAAGTGAACAATCTGCTGGTGCGCGCGAAGTGCGGCGACGCAAAGCCGGACCGCATCCTGCTCCTGATGCCGCACTGTCTCCAGTTCAACGACTGCGCCATAAAGATTACCAGCGACGCGTATAAATGCCAGGCCTGCGGCAAGTGCAGGATCAAGGACCTCGTGGTCCTTGCAAAAAAATACGGCGTGCACCTGTCCGTTGCCACGGGCGGGACCCTGGCGCGCCGCCGGGTGGCGGAGGCCAGGCCGCAGGCGATCATCGCGGTGGCGTGCGAGCGGGACCTCACGAGCGGCATCCAGGACGCCTATCCGCTTCCGGTGATCGGCATCCTGAACGACCGGCCGTACGGCCCCTGCTTCAATACGAGCGTTGACATCAGCAAGGTCGCCGAGGCGCTCGAGTTTCTCGCAGGCGGCGGATCCCGTGGCAGTCATGGATAGGCCCCGCGAACGAGCGCTCGTCATACTGCGGGATGTCGAGAAAGGGGCCTTTGCCGGCGCCCTCGTCGAAGAAGCACGCCGATCATTCGATGCCCGCGACAGCTCCTTCATTCTCGAGTTGGTATACGGCGTTCTCAGGAACCGGGCCCTGCTCGACTGGACGCTCGATCAACTGTCGGTTCAGCCTGTTGGAAAGACCGACTCCTGGACCAGAAACATCCTGCGGCTCGGCGCGTATCAGATGCGGTTTTTGGATCGCGTGCCGGTGAGCGCCTCAGTCAACACCGCGGCAGAACTGGCCAAGGCATACGGAAAGAAAAGCGGTTATGTGAACGGCCTGCTCAGGAACCTTGACCGGAAACGGGACGCGATTCCCTATCCGGGATCCGGGGATCCGATACAACGGCTCTCTGTTCTTCATTCCCACCCGGAATGGCTGGTTGCGCGCTGGGTGGAGCGGTTCGGCGCCGAGGCGGCGGAGACGCTTTTAGAGAACAACAACCGGCCGGCGCCGCTTACCATCAGGACCAACACGCTCAAGACAACGCGGGAAGGGCTCAAGGCGTCCCTTGATTCCGAAGGCGCGAGAACGGTTGATTCGACATATTCTCCAATCGGGCTTGAACTTGTCTCGGGACCGGGCTTTCAGGAATTTTCCTCTTTTCGGAAGGGCTGGTTTGCGATCCAGGACGAAGCGGCCCAGCTTATCAGCATGATGCTCGCTCCGCGTCCGGGCGAAAAGGTTCTTGACGCATGCGCCGCCCCGGGCGGCAAGGCGACGCATCTTGCCGAACTCATGAACAACCGGGGAACGCTCATTGCGCTCGAGAGCGACCCCAAGCGTATCGAGCGGATTCGAGAGAACAGCGCGAGACTCGGCGCCTCGATCATCGTTCCTACCCTGGGGGACGCGACTCAGTACGCCGAAGGGGTGTTCGACAAGGTCCTGATTGATGCGCCGTGTTCCGGCCTCGGCGTACTACGCCGGCATCCCGACGGCAGATGGAACAAGAGCGAAAAGAGCATCAAGGAAAAGCAGGCGCTTCAGAAGAAGATACTGGAAAACTGCTCAAAGCTCGTGAAACACGGCGGCGCCCTCGTCTACGCGACATGCACAACCGAGCCGGAGGAGAACGAGAATGTGATCGATGATTTTCTCGTGAAGCATGCTGAATTTGTCTTTGACGATCCACGACCGTTCCTGCCTGCTTCCGCCGGAAAGCTGGTGGATGCCAAAGGGTTCTTCCGGACTTTTCCCGATGAACCGGCAACGGATGGTTTTTTCGGGGCGAGGATGGTGAAAAAATAAGGTCGCCCTTGGATGAAAGAACATTCGGCCTTCTACCCATGCCATCCCGCCTGTTGAGAAATTCTTGCATCTTGCTTTAACTATGGTACAATACGGCTCCTGACATGAAGCGGTTCCTGAAAGGCCTGGCATTATTCATTGCGCTCGTCGGCGTGGGCATTGTGAGCGCGTTTGCGGTGGTAGCGCTGCTCCTCCGCCAGGAGGAGGTACGGGCGCCGGACCTCACCGGCCAGGACATCGTGAACGTGATCGATATCACGACCCGGCAGGGGCTGCTGCTCAAGGTGGAACGGCGGGAGCCGCATCCGACCCTGCCGCGCGACACGGTGATTTCACAGTCGCCTGCGCCGGGCAGCGGCATAAAAAAAGGACGGCAGATACGCGTTGTCGTGAGTCAGGGACCGAGCGAAATGACGGCCCCGAAGCTCGTGGGCGAGAACTTCAGGAAGGCGGACATCATGATACGCCAGGCCGGATTTTCGCCTGGCGACGTGTCCCGCGTGTATTCCGACACCATCGAGCGCGACACCGTGATCGCGCAGGCGCCGCAGGCCGGAAATCCGATTGACCGGAACGGAAGGATCAGCTTCCTCGTGAGCGCGGGGAGACGGCCCCCGGTCTTCGTGATGCCGAAGCTGGCCGGCAGGAGTACAGCGGAGGCCGCCAAGGCGATCGAGCGCATCGGACTGCAATACCGGCTTATCTCCCGGCCCTCTGCGACGCGGACGCAGCCGGAAGACCGGACGGTCGTGAGTCAGAAGCCGGGAGCGGGACACCCTGTCACGGCTGATGCGACGGTGGAACTCGTGGTGGGGAAGTGAGGACCCCGGCGCAAAGACAAAGCGCAAAAGTAAGAGTGAGTGCCCCGCTTTATTCCCTGTGCCTTAGGAAATTTTCATTCTGCATTTTTACTGCGATTTTTCGAGGAGCGAGATGACAAGAACAATCAAGGTGGCCCCTTCCATACTCTCCGCCGACTTCTCACGGCTGGGAGCGGAAATCCAGGCGGCCGAGGCGGCCGGCGCGGACATCATTCACGTCGATGTGATGGACGGCCATTTTGTGCCGAACATCACCATCGGCCCGCTGATCGTGGAGGCCGCCCGCAAATCCACGAAGCTGCCGCTCGACGTCCATCTCATGATTACCAATCCGGAGCTGTACGTCGCGGACTTCGCCAGGGCGGGGGCCGACTACATTACGGTCCACGTGGAAACGGCGTTTCACCTGAACAGGCTTGTCCAATCGATCCGGGAGCACAAGGGCGTGAAGGCGGGGGTTGCCCTCAATCCCGCAACGCCGCCTTCGAGTCTTGAGTACGCCCTGGCGGATCTCGATATGGTGCTCGTCATGTCCGTGAACCCCGGGTTCGGCGGCCAGTCCTTTATCCCTTCGGCGCTTGACAAAATACGTCAGCTCCGCAAGCGGATCGATGCCCTGGGCCTCACGGCCGAGATCGAGGTGGACGGAGGGGTGAAGCCGGAAAACGCGGCGCGGATCGTCGAGGCCGGCGCCGATATCCTCGTGGCCGGTTCGGCGGTCTTCGGCGCAAAGGACTACCGGGCCGCGATCCGGGGAATTCGCGGAGCGCAGGGGGAAATTTCAAATTTCAAAATCCAAAATGCCAAATCAAGTTCAACTGTCAAAAACAGTAACGGCTGACGCTTCCTTTTTTTGAACTTTGAACGTTTACCAACAGGAGTCTCCCATGTCGATCAAAAAACAGACCGTGAAAATACCCTTCGAGCTCAAGAATGTCAAGGAGCCCCAGCTCTACCGGGACACGTTCCCGTACTCGAGCGTGCCGCGCGTGGTGCTCGAAGACCGGCTTATCCAGACCAGTATTCCGAAGGACATCTGGATCACGGACACGACTTTCCGCGACGGTCAGCAGTCCCGTCCGCCCTACACGGCAGAGCAGATCGCCGAGATCTTCGACTTCCTGCACCGGATGAGCGGCCCCAACGGCGTGATCCGCCAGACGGAGTTTTTCCTCTACTCGGAGAAGGACCGCGAGGCCGTGCGGCTCTGCCGGGAGCGGGGCTACCGCTACCCCGAGATCACCGGCTGGATCAGGGCGAACAAGAACGACTTCAAGCTCGTGAAGGAAATGGGCCTCAGGGAGACAGGCATTCTTACGTCCTGCTCCGACTACCACATCTTCCTCAAGCTCAACATGTCGCGCAAGGACGCCCTCAAGGCGTACCTCGACATCGTTTCCACGGCGCTCGAACAGGGCATCATCCCGCGCTGCCACCTCGAAGACGTCACGCGGGCGGACTTCTACGGCTTCGTGATTCCCTTCGCTCAGGAGCTGATGAAGCTCTCGGAGCAATCCGGGATCCCGATCAAGATCAGGGCCTGCGACACGATGGGCTACGGTTTCCCGTTCCCGGGCACGGCGCTTCCGCGCGGGGTGCCGGAAATCTTCTATGCGCTCATCCATGACGGCGGCGTGCCCTCGGAGCAGCTTGAGTGGCACGGCCATAATGATTTCCACAAAGGACTCATCAACGGCGTCGCGGCGTGGATGTACGGGTGTTCCTCGGTGAACGGCGCGCTTCTGGGGTTCGGCGAGCGGACAGGCAATACGCCGGTCGAGGCCATGCTGATCGACTACATCAGCCTCACGGGAAACGACGCGGGGATCGATACAGCGGCCATCACCGAAATGGCGGAGTATTTCCGCCGGGAAATGGGCTTCCCCATCCCGACGAACTACCCCTTCGTCGGGTCGGAGTTCAACTCCACGAGCGCGGGCATTCACGCCGACGGGATGATGAAGAATGAGGAGATCTACAATATCTTCGACACCACAAAAATCCTGAAGCGGCCCATGGGCGTCATCATCACGGACAAGTCCGGCGTCGCCGGCATCGCGCATTGGGTGAACAGCCACCTTGATCTCGATGCGGACAAGAAAATCGACAAGCGCAATCCCGGCCTCGCCAAGATCCATAAGTGGGTCATGGAGCAGTACGAGCAGGGGCGCACCACGAGCATCTCGCATGACGAGCTCGTCGACAAGGCAAAAAAATACCTGCCCGAATATTTTGTCTCCGATCTCGACAAGCTCAAGAGAAAGGCGCAGGAAATATCCCTCCATCTGGTCGAAGGGCTGGGGGGAAAAAGCGAGATGCGCTCGATGGACCATACGAAGCAGGAAGCGGCCATCCAGAAACTGCTGGAAGAAAACCCGTTCATCCAGTTCGCCTACGTCGTGAATGCGGAAGGCAATAAAATCACGAAGAACATCACCCAGATCCAGTATAAGGCCCAGTTCGAACACTCGGGCCTGGGCGACAATTTTTCGGACCGCCCCTGGTTCATCAACCCGATGAAGGACGGCAAGAGCTTCGTATCGGACTTCTACACCTCGAAGATCACCGGCGCGCTCTGCATCACCGTGTCGGCGCCCATTGCCGATGACGACGGAAAACTCACGGGCGTGTTCGGCGTGGACATCCGGTTTGAGGACCTGGTAAGGGCGGAATAATCGTCATCAACCCACGTTGCGCCTTTTATTCCGCGTGGTGATTGAAGCAAATGCCTGTTACTCTGAACAAGCTTCAGGGTGGCGGGCATTTTTTTTATGTCGTGCGGGATTATTTTTTGGTATATTTGTTAATAACCTGCCGCCGGAAGCGGCAGAAAGCTGCATACTTTACAGGGAGAAACTGACGGACGACCATTCCCGCGCCGCAGCGCACTCTGCGTTTTGACGATAGCCGCGGCGATGGGGCCATTGGGGATCATGATATGATCAATATCATCGAGAGCAGAACGCTTCTCCAGACGATCATCGACACGGAGCCGGAATGCGTTAAACTGCTCAATGCCGACGGGACCCTGATTTTTATGAACCGCGCGGGACTGGACATGATGCAGGTGGATTCGCTCGATCAGGTGAAAGGCCAGTCGGTTTATCCTCTCGTCCTGCCGGCATACCGGGAAGCCTTTCAGAAACTCATGCGCGAAATCTTCGAGGGGAGGACGGCAAGCCTTGTCTTCGAGATGACGGGCGTCAGGGGGCGGCGCCTCTGGCTCGATACCCATGCAGTTCCGCTGCGCAACGAGAAAGAAGAGATCGTCGCCGTGCTGGCGATCACGCGCGACGTGACGGAGCGCAAAAAGACGGAAGAGGTGCTTAAAAAAGAGCGCGACTTCACGACGGCGGTGCTGAATACCGTCGGCGCAATCGTTCTTGTCCTCGACCGCGAGGGAAAGGTCGTCCGTTTCAACTCCGCGTGTGAGGAAGTGAGCGGGTATACGTTCGCAGAGGTCCAGGGCAGGCACGTCTGGGATTTTCTGATTCCCCCCGAGCAGGTCGAAGGGGTCAAAACCGTGTTCAAGAACCTTTCTTCCGGCATGTTCCCGAACAAATACGAGAACTTCTGGGTGGCGAAGGACGGACGGAGAAAGCTGATAGCCTGGTCCAATACCGCGCTCCTGGGAGAGGACGGCGCGGTGGAGTACGTGATCCCCACCGGCATCGATATTACCCAGCACAAACGACTCGAAGACCAGCTTCGCCACTCCCAGAAAATGGAATCCATCGGCACGCTCGCCGGCGGCATCGCGCATGACTTCAACAACATTCTCACCGCGATCATCGGCTACGCCAGCCTGCTCCAGATGAAGCTGCGGGACGATACCCTGCTCCGCCACAACGTGGAGCAGATCCTCGTCTCCGCAAACCGCGCCTCCGCTTTGACGAAGGGGCTGCTCGCTTACAGCAGAAAGCAGGTGCTGAATCCCCAACCGATGAACCTCAATGATATCATCCGCAAGGTGGAGCGCCTCCTTGCGCGGCTCATCGGAGAGGACGTCGAGCTCAAGACGATTCTGGCCGACAAGGACGCTGCCGTCCTCGCGGACGCCGGCCAGATCGAACAGGTCCTGATGAACCTCGCTACGAATGCCCGGGACGCCATGCCCGATGGAGGGTACCTGTTTATCGAGACCGAGGCCGTCGAGCTGGATGAGGCTTCGGCAAAAGCGCGCGACCTCGGCAAGGCAGGCGCGTACGCCGTGGTTTCCGTGACGGACTCCGGCGTGGGCATGGATGAGAAGACCAGGGAGCGGCTCTTCGAGCCGTTTTTTACGACGAAGGAAGTGGGGAAAGGCACGGGCCTGGGGCTCGCCATGGCCTACGGCATCGTCAAGCAGCATAATGGCGCCATCGAGGTCGAAAGCGAGGCGGGCAAGGGCGCGACCTTCCGGATCTACCTGCCTGTCCATCAGGAGGCCGCGCAGGAAAGACAGGGAATCGAACTCCCTTCGATCGAAGGAGGAGCCGAGACCGTTCTGGTGGCGGAGGATGACGAGATCGTGAGGAACCTCACCGGCAGCATGCTCGAGCAGTTCGGCTACACGGTCATCCGGGCGGTGGACGGAGAGGACGCCGTCAACAAGTTCATGATGAACCGGGACCGGGTCCGGCTGCTTCTCCTCGATGTCGTCATGCCGAAGAAGAACGGACGGGAGGTCTTTGAAAAGATCAGGATATTCGCGCCCGACATCAAGGCGCTGTTCCTCAGCGGCTACACCGCGGACATCGTGAACCAGAAAGGGCTGCTCGACAAAGGGCTGAATTTCATTCTCAAGCCCGTCCAGATGAACGATCTCCTCCGGAAGGTGCGGGCCATCCTCGATAGAAAATAACATTTTCCACCGGGATGCAAATCCCCCCGTCTGAACTTTTTCTCAAACAGTCACTGTCAGAAGGCATGCCCCCGCCCGGCCGGCAGGGAGAATTGTTTTGCGCAACGAGGACCGGCATAGTATAATTTCTCCATGTCCCGGAAATTGAGAGACAAGACAGACGCCCTGCTGGCAGCGGAACGCGGGACGGTCGTTAAGCCCCGGGCGGAGGTCTCGGTCGCGCTGGCCTACCCCAACACCTACCATGTGGGCATGTCGAACCTCGGCGTGCACCGGATATATTCCCTCATGAATGACCGCCCCGACACCGTGTGCGAACGGGTTTTCCTGCCGGACGGGCGGGATCTCGAAGAATATGCCAGGACCGGGACGGCCCTGTTTGCGCTGGAGAGCAAACGGCCGGTGAAAGAATTCGATATCCTCGCCTTTTCCGTCTCCTTCGAGCAGGATTATCTGAATATCCTTGAAATGCTGCGGCTTGCCGGCATCGGCGTCGACAAGCGCGATCGCGCCGAAGGCGCCCCCCTGGTGGTCCTGGGCGGCATCTGTTCGTTCTTCAATCCCGAGCCGCTTGCGGACTTTTTCGACTGCGTTCTCGTGGGCGAAGGAGAAGAGCTCTCCGGCGAATTCATCGCTGTATTCCGGGACAACCGGAGAAAAGACCGGAAGGAGCTCCTGAAAGCCCTGAGCGGCATCCCGGGCGTGTACGTGCCGGAGTTCTACGAGGTCCTCTATCGGGAGGACGGGACGATCAGGGAACGCGGAAAACGGGAACCGCCGGCCCCGGACCGGATCATCAAGCGGGTCGTGCGCGATTTCAGCTCTTCTGCGTCAACGGCGATCATGACGCCGCACACCGAGTTCAGCGACATGTATCTCTCGGAAATCACGCGCGGCTGCGGCAGGCACTGCCGGTTCTGCATGGCCGGGTATATCTATCTCCCGCCCCGCACCCTCGCAGTTGATGCGGCGAAGAAGCTGGTGGAGCAAGCGGACGGCGCTTGCAGCAGGGTCGGCCTCGTCGGCGCGGCGATCTCGGACTATCCCGGCATCGATGACCTGTGCGCGGCGACGGAAAGAGACATCTCCGTCTCGTCGCTCCGGGCGGACTCGGTGAGCAGGGCACTGACCGAACGGCTGGCGAAAAGCGGCCACAAGACCGTCTCGATTGCGCCCGAGGCCGGCTCGGAGCGGCTCCGAAAAGTTATCAATAAGGGCATCACGCAAGACGATATCCTCCGCGCGGCGGACATGGTCTTTGGCAGCGGGATACCGAACCTCAAGCTCTATTTCATCATCGGCCTGCCGACCGAGACGCAGGAAGATGTGGATGCGATCGTCGCGCTCGCGCTCGAGGCGCGCGATGTCCAGCTCAGGCATGCAAGGCAGGCGGGAAGGATCGGGAGAATCACGCTTTCGGTGAACTCCTTTGTGCCCAAGCCGTTTACGCCGTTTCAGTGGGAGCCCATGGAGCGGGTCGAGGGCCTGAACAAAAAGCTCCGTTGTCTTGAGAAGGCCGTGCGGAAGATCGGGAACATGAACCTCATCCATGACCTTCCCAAGTGGGAATACGTCCAGGCGCTGCTCTCGCGCGGCGATCGCAGGGTCGGGACGCTGATCCGCGCGGCCCACGAAAACGGCGGCGACTGGAGAAAAGCCGCGCAGGCGGCCGGCGTTGACACGGATTTTTTCGTTTACCGCCGCCGCGCCTTCGACGAGACCCTGCCATGGGATTTTATTGACATCGGGGTGAGAAAAGAATATCTTAAGAATGAATACGAGCGGGCGCTCGAAGGGAAGTATACGCCCCCGTGCAAGGTCGGCTCGTGCAGGACGTGCGGGGTATGCGGGGTCGCCGGGCCCGGCTCGCTTTAGATGGGCATGCATAAACGCGGAAGAAAAAACGAACACTGTATAACGATCGACGCCCTGAACGGCAGCGGACCCGTCCTGCATGCGTTTACGACGCGCGCAAACGGGCTCGGGGACAGAAGCAGGGGCGTCAAGACGTCCGATGACTGGTACGCGGTGGCCGAGGAGTTCGGGATTAACGCCGGCAGGGTGGTCACCGTGAACCAGGTGCATGGTGAAAATATTGTCAAGGCAGATTCGCTGAACTACCAGGATCTTCGGACGGCCCATGCGGACGCCATCATCACCGATGTCCGCGGCCTCGCCATCGGCATCGAAACCGCGGACTGCGTCCCGATTCTGCTCCTGGACCCGGCAAAGCCCGCCATCGGCGCGGTGCACGCGGGATGGAAGAGCACGGTGAAGAAAATCGTCCAGAAGACGGTGAACAGGATGAGCGAGGAGTTCGGCGCCGAGCCGTCCCGCATGGTCGCGGCGATCGGCCCTGCCATCGGCCCTGAATGCTATGAAGTGGACGAGCCGGTCATGGGGCGGGTCCGGGAAGCTTTTTCGTTCTGGAAAGACGTTGCCTCGCTGCGGGGGAACGGCCGCTGGAGCCTGGACTTGGTGAAGGCGAACAGACTGGAACTGCTGCAGATCGGCCTGGCGGAAAAGAACATTTACTCCGTGGGGATATGCACCTCGTGCCGGAAGGACCTTTTCTACTCGTACCGCGCGGAAGGCCGGACAGGCAGAATGCTGTCGGCGATCATGATAAAAACATGAAGCGAGTCTGCCGCGCTAAAATCTAAATGTCGGTACAGGAAAATCTCGAGGGTGTGCAGGGCCGGATCGCTTCCGCTGCGAGGCGCGCGGGGTGCGACCCGGCGTCCGTGAAGCTTGTCGTCGTGACGAAAACCGTGGAGATCGCCCGCATCCGCGAGGCCGTCGCGGCAGGCGCCGCTATCTTAGGCGAGAACCGGGTGCAGGAGGCGAAGGAGAAAATCGAGGCGCTCGGCGCTCCTGCAAGCTGGCACCTGATCGGACGCCTCCAGACGAACAAGGCGAAATACGCGGTCAAATTGTTCGACCTCATCCATTCCGTGGACCGCCTCGGGCTTGCGAAAGAGCTCGACAGGCAGGCGGCGAAGATCGGAAAGGTCCAGGACATTCTGATCGAGGTGAGCATCGCGGGCGAGGCGGGCAAGGCAGGCATGGCGGTCAAGGAAGCGCCGGTCCTGGTGAGGGAAGCGGCGAAGTTCAAAAACATCTCCATCCGGGGACTCATGACGATGCCGCCCTATTCGGACAAGCCTGAAGATGCGAGGCCGTATTTCCGCGTCCTCCGGGAATTGGCCGAGAGCATTGCAAAGGAGAATATTCCCGGCGTCAGCATGCAGAATCTCTCTATGGGCATGAGCGGCGATTTCGAGGTCGCGGTGGAGGAAGGGGCGACCATGGTGCGGGTGGGGACGGCGATATTCGGAGAGAGAAAATAGGTTTCCTCAATACAAAAACGTGGAGGCCCCATGGCAATTGCTAAAAAGATCGCTTTCCTGGGCGGAGGCAACATGGCCGAGGCGCTCGTGAAGGGGATGCTCGCAGCAGGCGTTGCAAGGCCCGAACAGATTCTCACAACGGATGTTTCGCCGGAGCGGCTGGAATATCTTGAAAAGACGTACGGCATCGGTGTCAGGAAAACGAACGGGGACGCGGCGAGCGAGGCCGACGTTATTGTTCTCTCCGTCAAGCCGCAGGTGATCGACAAGGTTCTTGCGGAGATCGCCGGCGCCGCCGATGCCGATAAACTGGTGGTGTCCATCGCGGCCGGCATCACCATTGCTAAAATCGAAAAGGCGCTCAGGGCAGGCTCACGCGTCGTCCGCGTCATGCCGAACACCCCCGCGCTGGTGCTCGCCGGCGCGGCCGCGATTGCAGGCGGGAAATTCGCCACGGCCTCCGATCTGGCGCTTGCGCAGGACCTATTCAATTCCGTGGGCAGGGCGGTCGTCGTCGAGGAAAAGCTCATGGACGCGGTGACCGGCCTGTCGGGAAGCGGGCCCGCGTATGTCTTCGTGATGATCGACGCCCTCTCCGATGCGGGCGTAAAGGCGGGGCTCCCGCGGCAGCTTGCGCTCGAACTGGCGGCTCAGACCGTGTACGGGGCGGCGAAGATGGTGCTCGAAACAAAGGAGCATCCCGGCAAGCTCAGGGATATGGTCACCTCGCCCGGCGGGACCACGATCGAGGGCCTGCACGCGCTCGAAAAGGGGAAGCTTCGGGCGACGCTCATGAACGCCGTCGAGGCTGCAACGGCGAGGAGCAGGGAACTGGGGAAGTGACAGGGAATTGTTTAAAAGTTCGAATGTTTGAACGCTTGAGCGGCTGAACGGCTCAAACTGTTTTACTTAAAGGAGGAACGATGTTCGTGCTGGGGAATGTCATTCTCGGCTTCGCGGAAGTGCTGGACTGGATTTTGGTCGTAAGCATGTGGATAATAGCTATCAGGGCGCTTATCTCCTGGGTGAACCCCGATCCCTACAATCCCATTGTTCAGATTTTGCAGAAGCTGACGGAACCCATACTCAGGCCTCTCAGAAAGCTGGCGCCGCCGTATAAAATTGGTATCGATATATCGCCGATCATCGCCTTTCTGCTAATTATTTTTCTGAGGATAGCCGTCGTTAA
Organism: Nitrospirota bacterium; assembly: GCA_036391375.1. Classification (GTDB taxonomy): domain Bacteria; phylum Nitrospirota; class UBA9217; order UBA9217; family UBA9217; genus DASWAB01. The sequence goes on along the minus strand of DASWAB010000069.1, from coordinate 5,112 downwards.
TACCTTGATACGTATCGGACGATCGATGGGGTAAAGTTCCTCTCATCGAAGGAGGCTTTGATATGACCAACGGCATCAAAGTAACGCCGCTCGACATTCAGCAGAAGCGGTTCCATGTCGCGTTTCGGGGATACGAACGGACCGAGGTCGAGATGTTTCTCGATCTCGTGCGCGACGAGATGGAATCGATGATGCGCGAGATGACGGAGCTGCGTGAGTTCCGGCAGTCGTACGACCAGCGCCTGCGCGAGCTGAACGAAAAAGAGGAGACGGTCAAGAACACGATGCTCCTGACCCAGAAGCTGATCGAGGAACTCAAGGAGGGGGCGCGCAAGGAGGCCGCGCTGATCGTCAAGGACGCGGAGATCCGCAGCCAGCAGATCGTCGGCATTTCCCAGACGGAGAAGTCGAAGCTCGAGGGGGACATCCAGGAGCTGAAGCGCAGGAGGCACCACTTCCTGCAGGACGTCAAGAAGGTGATCGAGATGCACCTGGAGATGGTCAACTTCGAGGAAACCACCGGGGAACCGCAAAGTGAGCCGCTCCAGGGATAAAACGGCCGGGGCCGCCGCTACCCTGTCGGTCCGCATCCAGCCGCGTTCATCAAAGAACGGGATCGTCCTGATGGAGAACGGCGGGCTCAAGATCAGGCTCACGGCCCCTCCGGTCGACGGCGCGGCGAACGAAGCGCTGGTGAAATTCCTTTCCGAAGTCCTTTCAATCGCAAAATCGCAGATCGAAATCGTCTCCGGCCATACGGCGAAAAATAAGATCGTAAAAATAAGCGGCATGAATGACGCGGACCTCAATCGGCTGTTGAATGAGAAGGGCAAATAGGGTAATATTATATTGTATCGGCATGAAGCGGCAGAAGCGACGCCGTGTCAAGTCGTTCTGAGTCGGCTTTCGTCGGTATGAGTCGCTTTATATAACGAAAGGGGGCGACAGGCTTCGACGGGGACACAGAGGCCGGGAGTTGCATGCCGGGGTGCCATGGGGCCCGTAAAACACATGGCAAACAACAACTGCCAATAACGAACTGGCACTCGCTGCCTAATTAATTAGGCTGGCGCGTCTCCCGGCCGTCGCCTGAGCGGCCGAAGGGACGTCAAACATCGGGCTGGTCTTCCCGATTCGTCCGGGGCGGGAGGACGAGACAAACCGGGCTGGCCGATTCCGGAGCTTTCCCCGAGGCGCCGGAAGAGGCGAGATTTAAACGAGGGGACAAGCATGTAACGAGCTTCCGGCTGACGGTTTTCGGACGCGGGTTCAATTCCCGCCGCCTCCACCAGTTAACTTATTGAAAAATAAGAAATAAATTGCAAATTGGACAATCTATTCGATTCCCAATTGTTCTTCTTTTTTAGCGGTGATAGATTCGAGGTTTTGCTTGACATGTGGCCACGAATTGATATATTGTATATACAATAGATTAGGGAAGAGGTGTGACATGCAGACTGCAACAAAAAAAATCGCAAAGCATTTCAGACTTGATGGAAGTATGATCAAAAACGCACAAAAGATACTCGGATCAAAAACGGAGACGGAAGCAATTGAAACAGCGCTTGCGGAAGTCATTTACCAGGAGAAGATGAGAAAATTCATCGAGCAAACCGCGGGGAAATTTAAATTCGAGGGCCTCGCTTGAAGCCCAAAGCCATTCTGGATACTTCTTTTCTCATCGAACATTTCCGTCAAGGCACTGTTCAGGAATCCTTTCTTAATCTCACCCGATATTATCACATTGCATTCAGCCCGGTCGTATTGATGGAGCTTTATGCCGGCGCATTTGATCCAAAGGAACAAAAAATTATCGAACAGATAGCCCGGAACTTTACCCTTATTTCGGTTACTGATCGTCACTGGTTTATTTGCGGCGAAATCATGATGAAACTCAGGAAGGATAAAAAACTGGATCCCGGAAGGATCAAAGCCCTCCTTGCAGATATTTTAATTGCAGTATCAGCTAGGAATGTCGGAGCCGTTGTTATCACGAAAAACGACAAAGACTTCCGTTTAATTCAGGAACTGCATGACTTCAAATATATTGCGGTTACCTGATTTTGGCTTCGCGGTTTCCGGGATATCGGCTGCACGATGGATTAGCGTTCGTTTCTGAAATGTGTTGTATCGTCCAGCGAGTACGCAATTAGTGGTTTTAAGCCTCTTGCCGCGAATTCAAGCGTTTTGAAGACGTAGCGCATGAACGATCCTGAGTATCGGTATCGTCGTATGCAGCACTCAATCCGGGGTCGGATCAACGGATCATAGCCCCGCCAGGAGTACAGGTTCGGGTTTCTTTCGATCCACTCGTCTATGGAGAAGCTCAGCAGCTTGATAATCTCCTGCTTGGCTGAAATGTTCCCCCGCTGAGCTATTCTTACAAGAGCGATGCTGATAATGTCTCGTATGTGCTCGTCTTCCTTGCCCTGTGAAGAGATGAACGTGTAAAGCATATTCCTGTATTGATGAAGAGCATTATCGACCTCCGTTTGATCATGGTATGACTTTACTGTCTTGCGCAGTGAGCCGCTCCATTGCCATTGGTATCCGGGTTGGAGGGCGCGGGTCAGGCGGTCCCAGTCTATGCCGCCGGTTTCTATCCTGATCTCTTTCTGGACGAAGCGATACACGCAAGGGGCGTGTACGCGCACCCAGGCACGGTTGAATGCCTGAGGTTGCTTCTTGGCCAGAAGGTTGTTCATGGTGGTAATGGCAGAGTCGAAGTTCATGGCGCTGATTCTAGCGGAAAAAACTTCGATGTGCAGATTCGTGTATTGTTGTATAATTACATCCAAAAGTGTGATGGGTAATTTTGGGGGTATGTTGATAAATACGCCGATAAATAACATAGTAAATAGAGGCGGTTGGACAAACTGTTAAAGGGTCGCCGCCTCCACCATTTTTCAGAATGTAAGGATCCCGCGTAGCGCCTATTGCTTATTTTGAGCATGCAAACCATGAAGGTTATCGCTGATGAGTGAGGGAAAAAGAAATGAAATCAAAACACCATACCAAACTCGTGCATGAGCGTGATTACGTGGCTGAAGTGGAAGTCGAGTTGATTTATTCGGATGATGGCTGGTCTCCGTATCTTTCGGTGGAAGATGCTTACAAGCTGGATGACGTCCGTGAAGCTCTTCGTGAAGGCAATTTGAAGGCAGCTTCCCGTTTGGCGAAAGTCTATACCCTGACCCCGTTTACCGCATAAGTTTTACCGTATGGTCATGCCGTTCGATAGAGCGCGTAACCCCCCCCTTGAAAACAGGGGTTTTTCTTTGCCCGTTGTCCGCGCCCATCTCACATCCCCCCTCCTTACGGGCGCGCCTACAACCGCACGGCGCACCTGGACGAGCGGCGGAAGATGATGCAGCTCTGGAGTGACTATTTGGATGAGATCAAGGCGGGCGCGAAGATACTGCAGTTTGTGAAGATGGCGGGATAACATCGAAGTTATAGGGACGGAAATGCACGGCCCCGGATAATCTCCGGGGCCTTTTCATTGAAGCATCCGGTGAACCACTCAATAAGTTAACCGGCAGGCCGGTACCGGCATCATATTCGTGGTTGCGTTCTGTCAGTTATTGTGACCTTAGAGAGCAAGTCCAATTCGGCCAGTTGTCACCCTTACCCCGGTTGTTCTGCCACTGCAGGGGCTGCAAGTTGCCGAGGTCGTCGCTGCCGCCCTTTGCTACTGGCTTGATGTGGTCGATCTCCCAGCCGAAGTCGATCGAGACATTGCCGTATGCGGACTTTTGCATCCAGGCGCCGCAAGTATCTTTCCTGTACTGGTTTGAATCGTAGCCAGGCACAATCGTGCCCTTGTTCCATACATTGTTGACCGTTGACTGATCAAACTGATTCCCGTACGTACCGGTGTTCCTGTTTCTTGGCATATCTTTCTCCTTCAAATCGTGGATTACCATGCGCCGGCCTTCCTTCATGGTTAATATATTATTTACCATAGGTTAATTATTTCTGTCAAGAGAAAAGTTAACCAGAGGTTGTGTTTTAATTGACTTGCGGTGGCGTTGATGCTATAAATAGACCATCTGTAAGGTATGAAGGTATGGAGGTGTGGCATGAAACAAACCGTTAATGAGAACGTAACTGGCGAAAGAATAAAAGAAAAGCGAGACGCGTTTGGACTAAACCAGAAGGAACTCGCAGAAAAAGTGGGCGTTTCTCCCTCTGCGATCAATCAATACGAGGCCGGGAGTAAGAACCCTTCAACCGATATCCTCAAGGCAATAGCGATAGCTTTAGAGACGGAGACCGATTATTTGCTCGGCATTAAGGAAGAGGATGATGAAATAGCCGTCGCGTTCCGGGATCTCGGAACATTGACCGAAAAAGATAGACAGATTGTTCTCGGAAATATACGGATGCTGAAGCAAATGGCGAAGGGGAAGAAATAGGGATGGGTCTTGAGGCGTCACTTGCAGCCAAGCTGCTAATCGAAACCGATGCCATGTCTGCCCCCGTGGACTTAAGCAAGGTGACTCACGCTAAAGGGATTCTTGTCAAGGAAGATGACTGCGAAGGCTATAGCGGGATGCTTGTAGTCGTTAACGATAAAGCACTTATTAGCGTCAAGAAGTCAGTACGAGAGAACGGAAGAAAAAGATATACCATTGCACATGAGCTTGGTCATTATGTTTTGCCCGATCATGTAACGAAAGGCAATAAAGTATTCCGCTGCAGCGATGATCAGCTTAACGCATTCGGGAAAAATAAAACGAAGGAAGTGGAAGCAAATATTTTTGCATCCGAATTGTTGATGCCGGAGCAACTATTCAAACCAAGGGTCTTGAATGATGATATAACGAAAAAGCTTATCAGGGAGTTGACCGAAGAGTTTCAAACCTCACTAACAGCAACCTGTATTAGACTGGTCAACTGCAGGGCCGAATACTCGCTTGTCTGCTCCGAGGCTTCTCGCGTCAAATGGTTCTGCCGAGGTGAAGAATTTCCTTATTACTTGAACACGACACCAGGAAGCCCACTACATCAGGATTCATTTGCATCTCATTTTTTTGAGACTTCAAAGACTCACGAAAATTTCTACGAAGTGCCTCTTGAAGCATGGATTGATGATAGACGTGCGCGATC
>DASWAB010000068.1:0-2289 GCA_036391375.1 Nitrospirota bacterium | reverse complement strand
AAAAAACATCATTGGGACGGCTTCGGCGGCCCGCGTCGCCGCTGATCACAAATTGCCCCTCAGCTTTTCTGCCTCAAGGATCCGCTTCACCGCCAGCTCATACGCGGCCTTCCGCATGCGGCACCGGGTCTCGCGACAATGGCCGTCAACGTCATGGAAGGCGGTGATCATCACCTGCTGCAGCCGTTTTAAAACCTTTTCTTCAGGCCAGGTCTCGTTGCTCAGGTTCTGGCTCCATTCGAAGTAGCTCACCGCCACGCCGCCGGCATTGGCAAGGATATCGGGGATGACCAGGATGTCCCGCTTGAAAAAAATATCGTCGGCGGCCGCCGTTGTCGGAGCGTTGGCGAGTTCGAGCACGATCTTCGCTTTTACCTCGTCCGCATTGTTCTCGTCAAGCTGGTTCGAGAGCGCGGCGGGAATGAGAACGTCGCAGTCGGATGCAAGGAGCTCGGCGTTGGTGATTTCCTTTGCACCGGGGAAGCCGGCCACCCCGCCCGCCTTGTTCTTGTGCCTCCTGAGCAGATCGAGGTCAAGACCCTCGGGGTTAAGAATGCCCCCGTTGATATCGCTCACGGCAATGACCGCGTAGCCCCAGTGGTGGAGAATGCGCGCAACGTTCAGGCCCACGTTCCCAAAGCCCTGGATCGCGACGCGGGTCCCCTGCGCTTCCATGCCGCGCCCCTTCATGGCCTGCTCAAGGACATGCACGCCGCCGAGCGCGGTTGAATACCTTCTGGCCTGGATGCCTCCCAGCGCAGGCGGCTTTCCCGTGACCACGGCGGGCACATGCTCCCGCTTGATCCGTTCGAACTCGTCGAGGATCCACGCCATGATCTGTTCGTCGGTGTACACATCCGGCGCCGGGATGTCCTTAAAAGGCCCGATAAAATCCGCGATGGCGCGGATGTAGCCGCGCGTTACCAGTTCGAGCTCGCTCCGGCTCAATTCCTGGGGATCCACGACCACGCCGCCCTTTGCCCCGCCGAACGGGATGTTCACCACCGCGCATTTGAGCGCCATGAGAAAGGCAAGTTCGCGGGTATGCTCCGCGGTTATCTCCGGGTGGAACCGGATGCCGCCTTTGGCAGGCCCCCGCGCGTCGTTGTGCTGCACCCGATGGCCGGTAAAGGTCCGCGTCCTGCCCGACGGCATTTTTACCGGAAAACTCACGGTAAAGGAGCGTCGGGGCGCGGCCAGGAGGTCGAGTTCGTCCTGCGTAAGTCCCAGCTCCGCGTAGATCGACTGCAGTTCGGTCATCCCGACGCTGCGAAGGTCCTTCTCATCCCGGTGCAGGCGGTCGTGATTGCGGTTCATAGGCGCTCCGTTTTATTTCGCCAGTCCCGTCTTCCTCGCCGCTTCTGCGACGGCAAAGGCGACCCGATCCGGCACTTTCCGGTCAAAGGGGCTGGGAATGACGTAATCTTCGTGCAATTCTTCAATCCCGATGCTCTGCGCAATGGCTTGCGCGGCGGCGAGTTTGACCGCCTCGTTCACGCCCCTGGCGCGCACGTCGAGCAGCCCACGGAAAATACCGGGAAACCCGAGCATGTTATTGATCTGGTTGGGATAGTCCGAACGCCCCGTGGCCATGATCCGCACGAGCGGCATGGCCTCTTCGGGGGAGATCTCGGGATCGGGATTGGCAAGGGCGAAGACCACGGGGTCTTTGGACATTTTCCTGATGTCGCCGGCTTGGATGATGTTCGGGGCGGAGAGGCCGATGAACACGTTCGCCCCCTCCATGGCGCCGCTGATGCTCCCTTTCAGCCTTCGGGGATTGGTTATCTTCGCGAGCTCCCGCTTGTAGGGGTCCATGTCCTGTTTCCTGCCGGCGTACACGGCGCCAGCCCTGTCGCACACGACGATGTCCCTGACCCCGTAGGCGAGAAGTATCTTCGTGACCGCCGTGCCGGCCGCGCCCGCCCCGGCCACGACGATTTTGAATTTTTTCATGTCCCGCTTGAGCAGGCGCGAGACGTTGATGAGCGCCGCAAGCACGACGACCGACGTCCCGTGCTGATCGTCGTGAAAAACCGGGATGGAGAGCAGTTTGCGGAGCCGGGCCTCGACCGCAAAGCAGTGCGGCGCGGCAAAATCCTCCAGGTTGATGCCGCCGAAGGCAGGCGCGATGTTTCTGACGGTGGATACGATCTCATCGATGTTCCTTGTCGCAAGCACGATGGGGAAGGCATCGATGTTCGCAAACTCCTTGAAGATCATCGCCTTGCCTTCCATCACCGGGAGCGCCGCCTCCGGCCCGATGTCGCCCAGGCCCAGGACCGCGGT
>DASWAB010000067.1:0-4413 GCA_036391375.1 Nitrospirota bacterium | reverse complement strand
GCAGTTCATCCTGCACGAACTCCAGCATATAGCCGATTCCTCGGATTCTCTGAAGCGGGCGCGGGGCCGGCGCGGACTCGATATCCTGCACCGCATCCAGAAGATGAGCCACATGGAGGTCCGCATCACGGAGGACGACTTCCCCAAAATCCGGGAGGTGGACAGCAAGTTGATCGCCCTGGCCAAAAAACTCGGCGCCAAGGTGATCACGAACGATTTCAACCTCAACAAGGTCGCCGAACTCCAGGGCGTCAAGGTGCTCAACATCAACGATTTGTCGAATGCCGTGAAGCCGGTTGCCCTCCCCGGGGAGAGCATGCGGGTGTTCGTGTTGAAAGAGGGCAAGGAGCCCGGCCAGGGGGTGGCATACCTGGATGACGGCACGATGATTGTGGTCGAGAACGGCCGCAAGTACATCAATAAAAACGTGGATGTGGCGGTTACGAGCGTCCTCCAGACCGCGGCAGGGCGGATGATTTTCACGAAGCTGAGGGAAGAGATAGAGCACGATCTTCAGACAGCGGAGAGGTAATTACAGAAGACAGCTTTGCTTTCTGTCTCTGATTTTATTGGGAGGTTCAATGTCAGGTCATTCGAAATGGGCAACAACGAAACACAAAAAGGCGGCGATTGACGCCAAACGCGGAAAGATCTTTACGAAGATCGGCAAGGAAATTATCGTGGCCGCGAAACTGGGCGGTGGGGATCCGAACGGCAACCCGAGGCTCAGGACCGCTATTGCCAAGGCGAAATCTGTCAGTATGCCGTCGGACAACATCAAGCGTGCAATCCAGAGGGGAACCGGAGAACTTGCCGGAGTTTCGTACGAAGAAGTAACATTTGAGGGGTACGGACCGGGCGGGGTCGCGGTCCTCGTCGAGGTCATGACCGACAACCGGAACCGTACCGTATCGGAAATCCGCCATATTTTCAGCAAAGGCGGCGGCAACATGGGTGAAGCCGGGTGCGTGTCATGGATGTTCCACAAAAAGGGCTATATCGTCGTCAGCCGGGCGAAGGCCGACGAAGACAAACTCATGACGCTGGCCCTGGACGCGGGCGCCGAGGACATGCAGCCCGAGGACGACAACTTCGTGATTACCACATTGCCGAATGATTTTGAGAAGGTGAAAAAAGCGCTCGAAGACGCAGGCGTATCGCCGGAAATCGCGGAGATCACCATGGTCCCGCAGACCTACGTAAAGCTTGAAGGGAAGGAAGCCCAGCAGATGCTCAATCTGGTCGAAGCCCTTGAAGATAATGACGACGTCCAGAATGTCTACGCCAACTTCGATATTCCGGAAGAGATCATGGCCGCGCAGTAAGATATCGGCGAAACGGATGCAGGAGGCGCGGCATGCGTGTCCGGCATATACAGTATACATTTATGTATTGGAGGCAGGGGGAGGCCGTATGAGGGTGCTGGGAGTGGATCCGGGAACGATCACGAGCGGTTATGGGATCGTGGCGGAAGAAGACCACAAGCTTTTTCATGTAGTGTCCGGCGGAATCAGCCCGTCCGTCAAGCAGCCTTTTCCCAGACGGCTCAAAAAGATCTATGAAGAGCTTGGGAAAATCATCGATAAATACCACCCCCACGTGGTCGTTGTCGAGGATCTGTTCGTTTCGAAAAACATTAAATCCGCGCTCAAACTCGGACACGCGCGGGGGGTCATCCTCCTTACGGCCATGAACACGGGTCTTCCGGTGTTTGAATACACGCCGCTGGAGGTCAAACAGGCCGTGGTGGGCAATGGAAAGGCGGAGAAAAAACAGGTGCAGATGATGGTCAAGACCCTGCTGGATCTCCCGAAAGCCCCCCATCCCGCCGACGCAGCCGACGCCCTTGCCGCGGCGATCTGCCATATCCACTCTTCACGACTCAGGGAAGTGCTGAAAAACTCATCGTCGCTGCGGCAGCCCGGCAGAGTGATGGCCGGCCTTCGGGGGTCGTCAGGTCACACGGGCATGATGAGATGATCGCTTCGCTCACAGGAAGGCTGAGGCGCAAGGCCGCCGATTACTTGATTGTGGATGTCTCGGGAGTCGGTTATCAGGTCTATGTGCCGCTTTCCACGTTTTACCGCGTTCCCGATGACGGGGAAGAAGTCAGTCTCCATATCCATACCCATGTGCGGGAGGATTCACTCTCGCTCTTCGGGTTTTTGACCCCTGCGGAAAAGGACATGTTTTTGCTGCTCCTGGGGGTTTCGGGCATCGGCCCGAAGCTCGCGCTCGCCGTGTTGTCCAGCCTTTCCGTCCATGACCTGTCGGCGGCCATTCAATCCTCCGATGACTCGAAGCTGTGCGCGATCCCGGGCATTGGCAAGAAAACGGCGGCAAGGATGGTCCTTGAATTAAAGGACAAGATAAAACTTCCGGCGGTCCCGGTTTTTCCGGAACGCGCAGCCGCCTCGTCAGACAGCGTGGAGGACGCCGTCTCGGCGCTGGTGAACCTGGGCTACAAAAAATCGCTTGCGGAAGATGCGCTCAAAAAGGTATCGTGCGCCCGATTCGGCCTCCCGGTGGAAGAGCTCATACGGGAGGCGTTGAATAATTTGATGAAGAGATAGCCGGCGTATCACCGAGGAGTCCGTAACAGATCATGCCCAAGAGAATCATAGAGCCCGAACAGAACGACGATGATGTCCAGATCGACAGGAGCCTGAGGCCTGTCCAGTTCGAAGACTTTGTCGGGCAGGACAGGATCAAGGAGAACCTGCGGGTCTATATCGAAGCGGCAAAGGGCAGGGGCGAGTCGCTTGACCATGTGCTGTTCTGCGGCCCGCCGGGGCTCGGAAAGACCACGCTCGCCACTATCATCGCCCATGAGCTTGGCGTCGGGATCAGGGCCACGTCCGGGCCGGTGCTCGAACGGGCCGGAGACCTGGCGGCGATCCTCACGAATCTCCAGAGTCGCGATGTCCTGTTCATCGACGAGATCCACCGGCTGAACCGGGTGGTGGAGGAGATCCTGTATCCGGCGATGGAGGATTTTCAGCTCGATATCATCATCGGACAGGGGCCGGGCGCCCGTTCCATCAAGCTCGACCTGCCTCATTTTACCCTCATAGGCGCGACGACGAGGAGCGGCCTTCTGACCTCGCCGCTGAGGGACCGCTTCGGCGTGATCGACCGGCTCAATTTTTACTCGCCTGAAGAGCTTCGGACCATCGTCCGGCGGTCCGCCGGACTGCTGGGGACGAAGATCGACTCCGCTGCGGCCGAAGAGATCGCCCGCCGCTCCCGGGGCACGCCCCGGATCGCCAATCGTCTGCTCCGCCGTGTGCGGGATTTTGCGGAGGTGCAGGGTGACGGCGCAATAACCGAGGAGGTCGCTGGGAACGCCATGGGGCGGCTCGAGGTGGACGAAAAAGGGTTTGACCATATGGACCGCAGACTTTTGCTCACGATCATCGACAAGTTCGAGGGCGGCCCCGTCGGCATCGAAACGCTTGCCGCCGCGCTCAACGAGGAAAAGGACACCATCGAAGACGTCTATGAGCCGTTTCTGATCCAGGAAGGCTTCCTCGACCGCACCCCCCGTGGGAGGCAGGCCACGCGCCTTGCGTACGAGTATTTTGGCAGAAAGTCGTCCGCTTCAAGACAGGAGCGGTTGTTGTAAGGACAATGGATGGATGATGAAGAAAAGCGATCCGTTCCGCGTCCCGGATATTCCCTCCGGCATCATGAATTAGAGGCCATCGCGAATGAAAATTTTTTTTCACATCTGCTGCGCGCCCTGCGCGCTCTATCCCTATTTCCGGCTGAAGGAGGAGGGGATGGAGCCGACGGGATATTTTTACAACCCGAATATCCACCCGTATCAGGAATATAAAAAACGGATTGATACGGTGCGGGAGTTTTCGCTCCGGGTGGGGCTCGACGTGCAGTATCAGGATGGATACGACCTCGACCGGTTTTTGTCTCGCGTCGTAGGCATGGGCGCGCTCCGGTGCGAACGATGTTACCGGATGCGGCTGGATGCGGCGTGCGCCGCGGCAAAAGAGAATCGCTTCGGGATCTGCACGACGTCTCTGCTGTACAGTAAATATCAGAAACACGATCTGATCCAGGGCGTTGGCAGGGAAATGGCGGCGGAGTACGGCATCGAGTTTTATTACGAGGACTTCCGCCGGGGCTGGCGCGAAGGGATTCTGGAATCAAAGGCCATGGGGCTCTACCGCCAGCAGTATTGCGGCTGTATTTACAGCGAAAGGGACCGGTATCGAAAAGCGGAAGACAAGGACCGGAACAGGGCAGGCGAACTGAAGCAGGGCAGGTTCTCGGGCCCAGCCGCTGACGCTGTCTGATACGTATGCAGCTCAAAAACCATTCATTCATACTCGCCGCCTGCATCGCCGTTTTGTCTTTTCCCGGAACCTCGCGCTCTTCCGAAAATATACGGGTCGC
>DASWAB010000066.1:0-2119 GCA_036391375.1 Nitrospirota bacterium | reverse complement strand
TCGTCCTTTCCTGTTTTGAGTTTATCATAGCGTTTCACAACCTTTGAAGCAACCATTTTTTTCTCGATGGCTTCGGAGGACAGAAAAAGCTCGGCAACCGCCTCCTCACCGAAGATATTTGCTTTGACCGCCTTCGCGTTGGTGATATAATATCTGGTCAACCGTTCATCAGGTTGTTGGCCATGATTTTTCAAAACCGTGCACAGGCGGGAGAGCTGCTTGCCCGGCAATTAACGATCCCGCCCCTCCTCAATCCCGTCATACTCGCCATCCCGCGGGGCGGCGCGCCCGTCGGAGCTGCAATCGCAAAAGCGCTCGGCTGCCCTTTTGACATCATCCCGCTCATAAAGATTCCGATCCCCTGGAGCCCGGAGGCAAGCTACGGCGTTGTGGCGATGGACGGAACCATGGCGCTGAACAAACCGCTGATACACCGTCTCGAGCTGTCGGAGCGCGAACTGGAACTGGCGGCAGCCATAGTCCTTGCGGAAGCAAAAAGACGCGAGGGGCTCTTCCGGCAGGAAAGGCCGTTTCCCGCGCTCGCAGGTAAAACCGTTGTCATCACGGACGATGGGCTTGCCTCCGGTTACAGCATGCTCGCGGCCGTAAGTTTTACAAAAAAACGGAGTCCGCGCCTCCTCATCGTCGCTTCGCCGGTCGCCTCAGACGCGGCCCTCCGGTTCCTCAAGGCCGAACCGGGCATCGACAGGTTCGTTATTCCCAACGTGGATGCGGAACAGACCTTCTCGCTTTCGTCGTACTATAAGGAGTTCAAGACCCTTACGGACGACGATGTGATGCGGGAGGTTGCGCGGACGACCCTGCCGTAAGCGCTTCTCTATGAATAATGATCCTGGCGCCTCCCCCTGCCGCCCTGAACCCGTTTCTTGTCTTCGTCCCGCCGCTGGTTATCGGAAATAAGTAAGACATCAAGCCGCCACGAACGAAACAAAACCATTTTTATCCTTTTATGCTATAATTAAAGAAAAGCATAGTTGCTCAGGGAGGCGCAGTATGGCAAGCGTGATGAACATAAAGGAAAGCAAAGAATTTTGCGACGCCGTTTTCACTCAGTTGACAGACATGAAGGAAAAAGTCATTCGATTGAAGGACCGCTCGGGCGCCGGAAGCCTGGCGTCGGACATTGACGGCGGCAAGTTTGGCCGTCAATTGGCCGAGCTCGCGGATGTGATCGACTGGAAGCTTCAGATCCTTTCCCATTCATGCCCGTATGAGTGGAGGGGCACTTCCGGATACGAGGCCGGCGCCCAGGTCGATGAGATGGGCAGGGCGCCTGATAGCGATACATTCTCCGGCGGGTATGTCGGCGGGTAAACAGATGAAAAGACGGCCTCGAAAACTAATTTCCCGGGGCCGTTTTTTGTTTCCACGATGAGAAAAGAATGCCCGCTCTCTGCTGCGCTTCGGCGGTGTTCCGCTATAAGTCGCACTCGATGTTGTCCAGTTCCCTGGAAAACGTCTCATAGTTGACGGAATAATCGATGGGGCACTCGATGAGGACGAATGTTTTAAGCGCGAACGCCTTCTTCAGGAGAGTGGAGAGGTCGTCGCCCTCCTTCACCCTCATCCCCACTGCGCCGTAGCTCTCGGCATACTTGACAAAGTCGGGATTAGCGTAATCCAGGCCGAAACTCCGGAACCCCTTGCTCTGCTGCTCCCACTTGATGAAGCCGAAGGCGTTGTCGTTGAGGATGAGGACAACGAGCGGGATGTTGCAGCGGAGGGCGGTCTCAAGTTCGCGCGAGTTCATCATGAACCCGCCGTCTCCCACCACGGCAAGCACGTTCCGGTCGGGATGGAGCATCTTCGCGGCGAGGCCCGCGGGCATCCCCGCGCCCATGGTCGCGAGCGCATTGTCTACGAGGAACGTGTTGGGCCGGAAGGTCTTGTACAGCCGCGCGAACCATAATTTATAGATGCCGTTGTCGAGGGTCAGGATGTCCTCGTGCCCCAGCGTCCGGCGCACCTGCCAGACGACTTCCTGGGGCGTCGGGGGGTACTGCATCTTGAAATCGAGAGCGAGCTTTCTGTTCAGAAATTCCCGCATCGACTTGAACACCGAGCCGTCCTTCCTGCGGACGACCTTCTCACCGGTCAA
>DASWAB010000065.1:0-2334 GCA_036391375.1 Nitrospirota bacterium | reverse complement strand
CGCCTCTTTCCGGAGCTCGGTCCGGGCCGCCGCAGACGCCGCAGTGACCTCGGCCCGAGCCTTGTCCAGCATCTCGCCGGCCTTGGCGCGCTCCGCAGCGATCATGTCCCGCTGGGAGTCGAGGCCCTGCTGATAGAGAGTGTTGTAAGCGGCCGCGGCTTTCTGCTTGGCTTCGGCCAGAGAGGCGTTGTAGCTTTCCATCAGGCTCTGCATGCGGTCCTGCGCGGTGCCGGCGTCCAGCAGAGAGGCGCTGATGCCCTGTTCGCGCTCCTGCATGATCTGCCTGATAGGCTTAAAGAGAATAAGATTGAGCGCAACAAGCAGAACGATGAAATTGACAAACTGAATAAGGAGTGAAATATTAATATCTATCATATCCGTGCGTGCCTCATCATGGTCAATTCTCAGACGCATTTCGTTTCTTAAAGTTCAAAAAAATTATCACAACGCCAAATCATTGTCAAGAATTTTACCTATAAATAATATAAATGAGCGTAACGTTTTTGATTATAGAATACGCGTGTACGGGGGGAATGCAAAAAGCAGCGCATGCAGAAAAAACGTCCGCTGGTTTTTTTCAAATCCGTTGACGCCGCGCGGCGCGCCGGCGGCGACCGCGCCCATTTAGTGCCTGGACGATCGTGGGAAAGGGAAATCGGGGGCTGCGGCCATAAAATTCTTTACTCGCCCATGGCCCCGGTGGTACAATGTTATTTCGCTTCGCGTTTCACGCACATGGACAAGATCATCATAAAGGGCTGCCGCCAGCACAACCTCAAGAACATCGATCTCGAGATTCCGCGAGACAAACTCGTGGTGATCACCGGGCTCTCGGGGTCGGGCAAATCCTCCCTCGCCTTCGACACCATCTACGCCGAAGGACAGCGCCGGTACGTGGAGAGCCTTTCGGCTTACGCCCGCCAGTTCCTCGGCCAGATGGACAAGCCCGACGTGGACTCCATCGACGGCCTCTCGCCCGCCATCGCCATCGAACAGAAGACCACGAGCAAAAACCCCCGCTCGACCGTCGGCACCGTGACCGAGGTCTACGACTACCTTCGCCTCCTCTATGCGCGCATCGGCAAGCCGTACTGCTACAAGTGCGGCAGGGAGATCGCGGCCCAGACCGTGCAGCAGATCACGGACGGCGTCATGGCCCTTGCCGAAGGCACGCGCATCCAGGTGCTGGCGCCCATCGTGCGCGGCAGGAAGGGGGAGTATAAGAAGGAGCTCATGGCCGCAGCGGCCTCGGGCTACGTGCGGGCGCGCGTGGACGGAGCGATCAGGGAGCTTTCCGAGCCGGTCCCGATGGACAAGAAAAAGAAGCACGACATCGAGATCGTGATCGACCGGCTCGTGATCAAGCCGGGCATCGAACGCAGGCTCGCGGAAAGCATCGAAACCGCGCTCCGGCAGGCCGACGGGATCGTGCTCGTGAACCTCGTTGATCAAAAAAAAGACCTGCTCTACAGCGAAAAGCTCGCGTGCATCGTGGACGGCATCAGCTATCCCGATATCGCGCCGAACAGCTTCTCCTTCAACAGCCCCCAGGGCGCCTGCCCCACCTGCGACGGCCTGGGCGGGCTCCTCGAATTCGATCCGGACCTCATCGTGCCGAACCCGAACCTTTCGCTTCGGGAAGGGGCGATCAAGCCGTGGGCCAAGCGCACGTCGTATCAATACTTCCAGATGCTCGACTCGCTCGCCCAGAACTGCGGCTTCAGCGTGAACACGCCGTTCAAAGAACTGAAGCCCGCTCAGCAGAAAATCCTCCTCTTTGGCTCGCGCAACGACGTGAGGCCCGCGCCGGGCCGCGCGAGAAATACGGCGTGCAGGCCCTTCGACGGCATCATCGAGACCCTCAAGCGCCGCTATGACGAAACCGACTCCTTCGCCACGCAGTGGGAGCTCGAACAGTACATGAGCTACCAGAGCTGCCCCGACTGCAACGGCAGCAGATTGCGCAGGGAATCGCTGGCGATCAAGGTCGCGGGATTGAACGTCCATGACGTGACGAAGATGAGCATCAAACAGGCGCTTTCGTTTTTTTCCGGGCTTACACTCACGGAGAAGGAAACCGCGATCGCGCACAGAATTCTAAAAGAAATCCGCGAACGCCTCGGATTTATGGTCCACGTGGGGCTCGACTACCTGACGCTCGACCGCGCATCGGCCACGCTCTCGGGCGGCGAGGGCCAGCGCATCCGGCTGGCGACCCAGATCGGCTCGTCGCTCGTGGGCGTGCTCTACATCCTCGACGAGCCCTCCATCGGCCTGCACCAGCGCGACAACCGCAGGCTCCTCGATACGCTCTTCCGGCTCCGCGATCTCGGC
>DASWAB010000064.1:0-5952 GCA_036391375.1 Nitrospirota bacterium | reverse complement strand
CGGACATCTCCCCGCGGCAGTACGAGCAAGTCCTGTCGTTCATCGCCGAATCTCAGGAAAAACAGAGCGGCCTGATGATAAGAACGAGGTGCGCCCCGACGATCAGACGGATTCTCTTCGAGAAGAACCCCGAATCGCGGCTGCTCACGATGGGAGCAGGACGCTGCCTTGCCGGTCTTTCCTATTGCCGCATTTCTCCCGAAGGCGATGTCACGCCGTGCCCGTATATGCCTCTGTCCGCCGGCAATGTCCGGGACCGGGATTTCGGCGACATATGGAAGGATTCCGAGCTCTTCAACGCTCTTCGAAACCCTTCTCTCAAAGGCAAGTGCAAGGAGTGCGCCTTCAGCCTCCTTTGCGGCGGCTGCCGCGCGAGGGCATATGCGGCGCATAAGGATTATCTGGCAGAAGATCCGTGGTGCGAATATAGTCCCCAAGGAGGCGATATGATAAAGTCACCCGTGCTCGGCGAGGAGCTGAATGCAGCAACGAGCGCCGCTCCGGCGCCCCTCTGGACCAGCGAGGCTGAGGAGCGGCTGAGAAAAGTCCCTTCGTTCGTGCGCACTATGGTGCGGGTTTCAATCGAACGGTACGCAATGGCGAACAACTGCTCCGAGATCACACCGGGCCTGATGGAGGAGCTGAAACGAAAATCAGGCATGGGAGGAATGCATGGACATCCATAAGACATTGACGGAAAAAGAAATGCAATTCTTGAGCCGCGCCGCAAGGCGTAAACATTTTTTCCTGATCTCCAGCATGGCGACCGTCATCGTGGCTGTGTCGTTTCTGGTGTATCACGGCCTTGTCGCCAGGGACATGAACAAGCTCCGCTTCGCCGTTATTATCATTTTGCTGCTTTCAGGGCGCGCCTATTTAAGGTTGTATAAGAGCGCCTCGATCTTCGATAAATTGAAGCCGGGCAGTGCGGTTCGGGAATAAAAAGCGGGATTGCCGTTATCATGAAAAAGACGATAATCAGCGGCGCGGTTGTATTGACGATTTTTGCCGGCCTCTACTATTTTTTTGGAATGCCGCGCCCTGTACCCGTAGAAAAAACAGAAAAGATACAAAGTTTTCTAAAAACGCTTATCGCTGAAACGCTGGAACAGGATTATCATAGGCATCACATCAACATCGCTGTTCTGGTGACACTGGTAGCCATAGACAGGGTGGAAAAAAAGGACCATGGGGAGTATCTTTCCTATACGGTCTATGGGAAGGCGGCGTACGTAATACAAGGGAAGAGAGACTGGCGGGACGCGGAAGGAAACCTTATTCATCTGGACCCGGAAACTGAAGTCACGCACTGGTTCAGCTGCGAAATATACGAGGACCGGTACGGGGAGCTTTATAAAGACAAGTATCGTGATAATCTGGTATTCTACGCGGACAATCCGCTCAAATAAGGGAGCGTTAAAAAACCGAAAAACATAGGCCCCGGGAATTTCCCGGGGCTTTTATGCGATGTCTGGTGATGACGGCGGTTTAGGCGGTGTGGTTATCGGGTTATCTCCGTCCCGATTCCTTCCTTGGTGAATATCTCCAGCAGGAGGGCATGAGGGATGCGGCCGTCGATGATATGGACCTTGGCGCAGCCCGCGTCGAGGGCCTCGAAGCACGATCTGGTCTTGGGCAGCATGCCTCCGGCGATCACGCCGCTCTGGATCAGCGTTTCCACTTTCTTCTTGTTCAGCGACGGGATGAGGTTCTTGTCCTTGTCGAGAATGCCGGCCTGGTCCGTGAGCAGGATGAGCTTTTCCGCCTTCAACGCCCCAGCCACGGCCCCGGCGACGAGGTCGGCGTTGATGTTGTACGTTTCGCCGTTTTCCCCGACGCCGACTGGCGCGATGACCGGTACAAATCCGCCCTGTTCCAGCGCGTCGAGCGCGCCGGGCCTGACCTCGGTCACTTCTCCGACAAGACCGATGTCGATGATCTCGGTCTCCCCGGTATCATCGGACTTCCTGGTCATTTTCAGTTTCTTCGCCTGGATCAGGCCCCCGTCCTTGCCTGTGAGGCCCACGGCTCTGCCGCCGGCCCGGTTGATCAGGGTCACGATTTCCTTGTTCACCTTGCCGCCGAGGACCATCTCAACGATGTCCATGGTTTCAACGTCCGTAACGCGCTGCCCGGAGACGAACGCGGGTTTTTTCCCCATCCGCTCCATGGTCCTGCCGATCTGCGGTCCGCCGCCGTGCACGACCACGGGATTGATGCCGATGTAGCGCAAAAGCGCCACGTCCTGGGCGAAACCCTGCTTCAAACTCTCGTCGATCATGGCGTTCCCGCCGTACTTGATCACGAAGGTCTTGCCTCGGAAGGTCTGGATGTACGGCATGGCCTCGATCAGGTTTCTGGCTTTTTCGATAAGCTTTTCCATGAAAAACCTCGGAAAGTATTTAGCCGCGTATTTTCACGAATGACACGAGTTAATAAAAAAGGTTTTATTAAAAACACAAACAGACTCTGAAGTTATTCGTGAGAATTCGTGTCAGTTCAGGGCGCAACAGATTTTACAGAATATACCTGCTCAGGTCCTCGCTCTTTACGATCTCGGTCAGTTGCTCGCGCACGTATTCCGCAGTGATGGCGACTCTTTTGCCTTTCATCTCCGGCGCGTCAAAGGAGATTTTGTCGAGCATGCGCTCCATGATGGTGTGCAGCCTGCGCGCGCCGATGTTCTCCGTGCGCTCGTTCACCTGCGTCGCGATCCCAGCGATCTCCTCGATCGAGTCCGTGGAAAAAGAGATCGTGACCTCTTCCGTGGCGAGCAGGGCCACGTGCTGCTTGATGAGCGCGTTCTGCGGCTCGGTCAGGATCCGGATGAATTCGGCCTTGCCGAGCGAGTCGAGTTCGACCCGGATCGGAAATCGCCCCTGGAGTTCGGGGATCAGGTCAGACGGCTTCGACACATGAAACGCGCCCGCGGCGATGAACAGAATGTGGTCGGTCTTGACCGGCCCGTACTTGGTCGTGACCGTCGAGCCTTCCACGATCGGCAGCAGGTCCCGCTGCACCCCTTCGCGCGACACGTCGGGGCCGTGCGCCTCGCGGCCCGCGATCTTGTCGATCTCGTCGAGGAACACGATGCCGGACTGCTCGACGCGCCGGAGCGCCTCACGGATCACCTTGTCCATGTCGATGAGCTTCGCGGCCTCCTCCTGCGTCAAGAGCCTGATCGCGTCAGGCACCTTTACCTTGCGCCGTTTGGTCTTTTCCGGCAGGAGGCCGCCGAGCATCTCCTTGAGGTTCATCTCGATTTCTTCCATGCCGACGTTCGAGATGATGCCGAAAGGCATGACCTTTTCCTTTGTCTCCAACTCCACGCTGCGGTTGTCGAGCTTCCCTTCGCGGAGCTGCTGACGGAGTTTCTCGCGCGTGCTTGAATGCTGCTCCTGCTGCTCTGCGGTGGGGGTCTCTGCGCCCGGAGGGGTCCTGAGCGGCGGGAGCAGCAGGTCGAGCAGGCGCTCTTCCGCCATCGCTGCGGCCTTTTCCTGCACCTGCCCCGACATCTCGCTCTTCACCATATTGATGCCGATCTCGGTGAGGTCTCGGATGATGGAATCCACATCGCGGCCCACGTAACCCACTTCGGTGAATTTGGACGCTTCGATCTTGAGGAAGGGGGCGTCCACGAGACGGGCGAGCCTGCGGGCGATCTCGGTCTTGCCCACGCCCGTGGGGCCGATCATGATGATGTTTTTCGGCATGACCTCGTCCTTGAGATCTTCGGTCAGGCGCTGCCTGCGCCAGCGGTTCCGGAGCGCTACGGCGACCGCCCGCTTGGCCTTGTGCTGGCCGATGACATATTTGTCGAGTTCTTCAACGATCTGGCGTGGCGTCAGGGTGTCTTTCAAAAAAACCTCCTGTTGGATAGATGGGGCCAGGGTCCGGGGCAAAGATCCAGGGAAGCGTTGGAGATATTTCCTACCCGGCTACTGGACCCAAAACCCTGCCTTTACAGTTCTTCTATCGTTATTTCCTTGTTGGTGTAAATGCAGATCTCGCCTGCTATTTTCATGGCTTCTTCGACGATCTTCCGCGCATCAAGCGCTGTATGCTCGATGAGCGCGCGGGCCGCGGCGAGTGCGTACGGGCCGCCGGAGCCGATGGCCGCGACCCCGTTCTCCGGCTCTATCACGTCGCCGTTCCCTGAGAGAATAAACGAACGCTCGCTGTCGGCGACGATCATGAGCGCTTCGAGCCTGCGGAGGACCTTGTCGGTCCGCCAGTCCTTGGCGAGCTCCACCGAGGCGCGCGTCAGATTGCCATGATATTGTTCGAGCTTGCCTTCAAATTTCTCAAAAAGCGTAAACGCGTCCGCCGTGGCCCCCGCGAATCCGGCGAGGATATTCTCGTTGTACAGCTTGCGCACTTTCTTCGCGTTGTGCTTCATGACGGTGGCGCCGACCGTGACCTGTCCGTCTCCCGCGATCGCGGTCCTGCCGTTCCGCCGCACGGCCAGTATCGTCGTCGCATGCGGGGTTGTTGTTTCCATGATGCCTCCCTCAATAATGATGCTGATCCACGATGCATGATACGAGACGTTCAGATTTTCCCGCATCCTGCATCATGAATCGGCTTTGCGGTTATTTCCTCCTCGCCCTCGGGTGCGTCTTGTCGTAGACGTCCATGAGCGAATCGAGGTTCAGGTGCGTGTATCGCTGCGTGGTCGAGAGAGTCGCGTGCCCTAACAACTCCTGGATCGCGCGCAAATCCGCGCCCGATTCGAGCATGTGCGTAGCGAAGCTGTGGCGGAGCGTATGCGGACTCGCTTTTTGCTGCAGCCCCAGGATTTTTTTATAGTTTTCTAAAATACGCTGAACCGTGCGGACTGTCAAGCGTTTTCCTGAGGGGCCGGAGAAGACCGCGGGGCCATCCGCGCCTTTCGATTTCTGCGAAAGGTACGCGCCAATGACGTCGAGGGCCTTGGTCCCGATCGGCACGATCCGCTCTTTTCTGCCTTTTCCCCTGATGCGGACAAGCCTGTCATGGCGGTCGATATCGTCCCGATCGATGCCAATGAGCTCGCTTACCCTGATCCCCGTCGAGTAGAGGGTCTCGAGCACGGCGCGGTCGCGGAGCCGGGACAGGGAGCCTTCGGCGGCCTTCGACGCAGGGGCTTCCATGAGGCTCAGCGCGTCATCGACGGTCAGCACAGAAGGGAGGCGCTTTTCCCGCCGCGGCGTTGCGACAAGCCGGGACGGGTTCTGTTCGATGACGCCTTGACGGTTCAGATACCTGAAAAACGTCCTGATTGCCGAGAGCTTTCTGGCTATCGAAGCTTTTTTTATTTTGAGGTCCGCAAGGTGGGCCATGAAATCCCGGATCGTCCGGTGATCGACCGCCGCAAAGTCACGGTCGCCGAGGTAGTTCGAGAACTGTTCGAGGTCGGAGAGGTAGCTCCGTTCGGTGTGCGGAGACACATTCCGTTCGTGCTTAAGATACTCAAGGAACTCGAACACATTTTTTTTCATAAAAATACTTTAGCGTATCAGGCGGGATTTTGCAAGGGAAACAGAAGGCCTTTTACCGCAGAAGCTCAGAGAGCCGGAGGAGCATGAAGGAAAAACGAAAAAGGAAAAGAAAGACGATATTCTGCGTGATTACGGAGTGACCTGCTTCTGTCCGTTGTCTTCGCTCTGCCCCTGGATCCCGGACCCTTGCCCCTCGATTTTCGGCTCCTCCTTGTATCCGCATTCTTTTTTCGCGCAGGCGATGTAAGGACCGGTCTTCTTGGAGTACTTCTCGACCAAAAAGGGCGCGCCGCACTGCGGGCAGGCGCGGGGGACGGGCTTGTTCCACAGCGCGAACTTGCAGTCGGGGTAATTTGAGCAGGAGTAGAACGCCTTCCCGTAGCGGGAGCGGCGCTCGACGAGCTTGCCGCCGTCTTCCGGGCAGGCCACGCCCGTCGACATGCCCTGCGTGTATTTGCACTCCGGGTACCGG
>DASWAB010000063.1:0-2416 GCA_036391375.1 Nitrospirota bacterium | reverse complement strand
GACAAGATATTCGAACACCGGGTGTACCTGCCCTCGATAGGCTTCTTCCTCTTCTTTATCGCCGCCTTTGAAGGCGTTTTTGAATGGATCGACAAAAAGCGGGCCGAGGGCGGACAGAAGGCCGGCGCCCAAGCCGCCTGACGTATGCGGTATCTGCTCTATCTGCTCCTGAGGCTGCGGCTTTATTATATCCTGTTCCCCACCAGAAACCGGCTCGCGCGGAAGTATCTTTCCGGCAGGGGCATTGAAATCGGGGCGCTCCATCTTCCGCTCGCGATCCCCGAGGGCGCGACGGTCAGCTACGTAGACATGGCCCCGGCGGACCAATTGCGAAAACGCTATCCCGAGCTCGGCCTCTTCCGCCTCACTCCTGTTGACATTATCGACAACGGCGAGACCCTGGACGCCGTCGCTCCCGGTTCTCAGGATTTTATCATTGCAAACCATTTTTTTGAACACTGCGAAAACCCGATCAGGACACTCATGACCCATGTTTCCCGGCTGAAGCCGGGCGGGATCCTGTATCTCGCGGTCCCGGACAGGGACAAGACGTTTGACCGGCGGAGGCCGGTTACCCCGCTGGACCACGTGATAAAGGATTTTCAGAACGGACCGGAAGGGTCCCGTTTCGAGCATTACCGGGAATGGGCCCGTCTGGTAGAGCGTGTTCCCGGCGAACGGGCAGAGGGCCGGGCCCGGGAGCTGATGACGGCGCGCTACAGCATCCACTACCATGTATGGCGGCTGCCTGACTTTCGTGATCTGCTGGACTACGTGAGAACGGATCTGAAAACGGGGTTCACCGTAAGGGAAACCGCGACATGCAGGAATGAATTTATTTTCATTCTCCAGAAGGGGCCGTGATACATCCGAGACATGAGCGTTGCGACCGGCAAAAGAAAGAAGATCCTGTTCATCTGCAACGACCACATCGGCAGCTCGATGGCCGGGCCGGGCATCCGCGCCTGGGAGCTGGCCCAGGCCCTTGTACGCAAGGGGCATGAAACCGTCGTCCTGTCGAGGCATTTCGAGCGCGGCTTTTCAAGAGGCGGCCTGACCTTCGCGGGCAGGGCGTCCCTTCCCAATCTCATCGCTTGGATACGGCGCGCCGACCTTGTCATTCAGCCCGGCCGCCCCATTCCCATTTTTCTTTCCCTGTTGTTCCGGAAAAAACTGGCATTCGACCAGTATGACCCGGTCGTCTTCGAGTTCCTCGAGCGTACCGCCGCTTCGCTTCCCGCCCTTCTCGCGAAACGAATGATGCTCCTCCTCTGGAGGCTCCGGCAGCGCGTCATCCTGCGCTTCGGGGACGCCTTCCTGGTCGCAAATGAAAAGCAGAAGGATTTCCTGATCGGCCAGCTGGCCGTCCTCGGGTATACGAAAAAGCCCGGTTTGATAACGGTCCTGCCGTTCGGCCTGCCCGATGTCAAACCCGTCAAGACCCGCTCCGTGCTGCGGGGGAAGAAGATAAAAGAAACGGACTTTTTGCTGGTCTGGGGCGGCGGAATCTGGGGCTGGTTCGATCCCTTCACGCTGCTTCGCGCGCTGGCGAAGATCAAATCGCAGCGCGACGACATCAAGGCGTATTTTCCCGGGATCAGGCCTCCGGGCCCCGATTCCCGGAAAATGGCGGTCACCGAGGAATTTTTAGCGGAGGCCAGGGGACTGGGTCTGCTTGATACCACGGTATTTGTAAACCCCGATTGGACCCCTTACGGGCAGCGCGCCGAATATCTGCTGGAAGCCGACGCGGGGATAAGCCTCCACAACGACAGCCTCGAAACCCGGTTCGCGTTCAGGACCCGGATGCTCGATTACCTCTGGGCGGGGCTTCCCATTATCGCCTCGAAAGGGGACTGCTGGGCCGACGTGATCGATCAGCGGGGACTGGGGGCCACGACCCCGCCCAACGATGTCGATGCTGTCGTGAGCGCGGTCATCGCCATGGCGAACGACGGCGCGTTCCGGAGCCGCTGCGGGGAACGGGCGAAAGCGGTCGCGCGCGAGTATGTATGGGACAGCCTGGCGGACAGAGTGCTGCCCGATCCTGACCGGAAGCAATAAACCGCGCGATCTTCGGTAAAGCGCACTCATCTCATTTCATTGGGGTCATACCGCAGTGTCCTTCAATATTACAGGCGTCCTCTACCGACTTCTCAGGACCGGTCTGGAAACAGGAGGAAAAGTCCTCGCCCTGATTTTCCGGAGAAATCAGAAAGCGCTGGATTTTTTCCGGTCGGTGAACAGGAGAATCAACTCGTCGCTCCCTCTGCCGTCCCTGCCGGCCGACGGAGAAATCCGCGGGGGGCTCGGCGTGAACGTGGCGGGCTACATCACCTCGGAAAGCGGGATGGGAGAGGCAGCCCGCGCGAACATACGCTCCCTTCAAAAAGCCGGCATTCCCTTTGCGCTGAAC
>DASWAB010000062.1:0-2847 GCA_036391375.1 Nitrospirota bacterium | reverse complement strand
ATGCTTGTTGATAATGATCCGCCGGCTCTCCAAGACCCTGCACGACCCTCCCCGCGACGTCTTGATGTCGTCGTAGGAGACTTTTACCTGAAGGGCTTTTGCGATATTTTCAAGATCAGCAAGCGTGATTTTCATAATACTGTTTTTATTTTAGTATAGCAGAATGGGTTGGGGATGTTATAGGCAATGCTTTCTGCCCACTCCGGCGGGAATTTCTCTACGCCATCGCTGGCCTTCACGCGGGCGGTGCCAATATCCGGCCCGCGTTGAAGGCTCCGCATGCAATCTACGCTTCTTCCTTGTGAATTTCCATGATGCTCACGACGCTGATGTTCGCGTCTTTGAGCGCCTTCTGAACATCCGCGAGCTTCGCATCGGAAACCTTGAGTATGAAATTGGTCTTCGTGGCCATGGTCGAACCTCCTCTATCCTCAGTTATAAATCCATTTCCTTATTTAAAGCAATAAATTATCACAAACGAGATGTTCAAGTCAACGGAAAACAGCACGCCCGGGACACGCTCCGGTTCCCTGCATTTTCACGGAAGCCCCGTGCTGCACCGGACAGGGCCGCCCTTTCATCTTGCCTTTTCTCCGGATTTAGATTATTTTTAGCGTCGAAAGAGGCGTCGCTGTTCCTCCCGCTGGAATGGCGTCGTTCGGACATTCAGGTACAAGGTGAGGTGCGCTGAGTGAAGACCTATTTTGCATTCTCGAGATACGGCACAAGCTATAAACAGGAGGCGCTGGCGGGCCTGGCGACCTTTCTCACCATGGCCTACATCATAATCGTAAATCCCGCGATCCTCTCAGCCGCCGGCATTCCCAAAGGCCCGTCCACGACCGCCACGATCCTCGCCGCCGTGTTCGGCACGCTGTTCATGGGCGTGTATGCCAAGCGCCCGTTTGCCGTGGCGCCATACATGGGAGAGAACGCATTCATCGCGTTCACGGTGGTCAAAATGCTCGGCTGTTCCTGGCAGGCCGCGCTCGGGGCGATCTTCATCGCCGGTGCGCTCTTCACGGCGCTTACCGTCACAAGGGTTCGGGGCTGGCTTGCGGACACGCTCCCGCAGTCGCTTAAGTACAGTTTTGCGGTCGGCATCGGGCTTTTCCTCGCCTTCATCGGCCTGAATGAAACCGGCATCGTTTCGCTCGGCGTTCCCGGCGCTCCGGTGGGCCTGGGCAGACTGGCCCGGCCGTCGTCCCTGCTCGCCGTGTTCGGTTTTTTTGTTATGGTCTGGCTGATGATCAAGAAGGTCCGCGGCGCCGTCGTCATCGGCATTCTTGCAACGACGGTCCTTGCTTTTCTGCTGGGAGTGTCGCCTGCGCCGAAGTCATGGATAGGCCTGCCGCCCAGCCCCGGCCCCATCGCTTTTCAGATGGACATCGCCGGGGCATTGAACATAAAGAACCTCCCGATCGCGTTCATCATCTTCCTCATGGCCTTTGTCGATACCGTGGGAACGCTGATCGGACTTTCTGCTCGCGGCGGTCTGCTCGACCGGAACGGCAATCTGCCGGAGATCGAAAAGCCCATGCTCGCGGACGCCCTCGCAAATCTTGTGGCGCCGGCGCTCGGCACCACGACGACCGGCGTCTATATCGAGTCTGCTGCGGGTATTGCGGAGGGGGGGCGCACCGGCTTCACGTCGCTCGTCGTGGCCGGCCTGTTTTTGCTGGCATTGTTTTTCGCCCCGCTGCTTACGGCCATCCCGCCGTATGCCTACGGTCCTGCATTGATCGCCATCGGCGTCTTCATGATCGCGCCGGTCACGAGGATCGATTTCGACGATTATACCGAGCTGGTGCCCGCCTTTCTCACGATCACGCTGATGATCTTTACGTACAACATCGGGGTGGGCATGACCGCCGGTCTGCTTGCCTATCCGGCGCTGAAAACGATTGCCGGCAGACGCGCCGAGGTGCCGGTCGGCATGTGGGTATTCGCCGCGCTCTCGCTGCTGTTCTATGTTTTTTATCCTTATCAGTAAGGGGCGGGCGGCGCGGAAAGGAAGGGCGTTGTGGATTACCGATGATCGCTCCGCTCTTTTTTGTAGGATTCGATTATCATTGAAAGTATCCGCTTGGGGTCCCGTATCGGTTCGCGGGGCAGAGACTGTTTCACCTGCTCCTGAAGGTACGCTTCCTCATCGCGGGAGAGGGAAACGAATTTGATGCCCGCACGGTACCGAGGGCCGTCCGGTTTGCTCCACAGCAATACGCCGCTTTTGTGGCCGCCGACGCATTCCTTAAACCAGACCAGGCCGGGCTCGACCTGCTGGCTTGCTTCTATTCCTATCCCGATCACGCTCATGTCCACGATTCTTGCCACGAGGTCCGTCCACTCGAGTCGCTTAAACGCAATGATGCCCAGGGAGCAGTCGCGATGCCCGACGATAGGGTACCTCTGTATTCCTCTAACTTCTCTGTTCGCGCCCATGAGACAGCTCGCTCAAAAAAGTTTAATGGCATGGTGTGAAGCTGGCAGCCGTTTAAGGAAACAAGACATCGCGTGCCCGCCGGAGATCTTTCCAGGATGATGGCCGCGGCGGGAGATCCCGATACTATTATTTATACCAAAAAATGAGCGGAGAGGGAGGAAAAAAATCGTTTTCTGAAATTTCCTGCATCCGTCGCTTGTTTCAGGGGGGGCGGGATTTTCAAGAAGGGGCGCAGCGCAGACTGTTCCGCCGAAAGCCGAAAAGTAAAAATTTCTCTTGCTATTTTACAGGAGAGTGTATATACTTTCCTTCAAGAATAGCGCAACTACCTGCGAAACGCAGTTAGAAATTTTACTCATAATCTTTTAAGGAGGTAAGTTTATGGCAAAAGCCATGACGAAGTC
>DASWAB010000061.1:0-5636 GCA_036391375.1 Nitrospirota bacterium | reverse complement strand
TATCGGTGCGAAAAACAGGGAATGCCTTCCGCCCGCCTCCATCATGAAAAGCTTTAAAGAGGCGGCCGCGAGGGTGCACGTAGCGACCGAGGACGGGAGCGCGGGGCTGAAGGGCATGTCGACGGATATTTTGAACTCCTTCCTGACCAAGATGGAGAAAAAGTCCCATCTGGTCATTTACGCCTGCGGGCCCCATGCCATGCTTGCTGCGACAGCGCGAATTGCCGCTGAACATGCCATCCCCGGTTATGTTTCTATGGAGGAGCGCATGGCCTGCGGCCTCGGGGCGTGCATGGGATGCTCGATACCAATGAAGGCCGGCGGGTACAAACGCGCGTGCAAGGACGGGCCGGTGTTTCGCGCCGAAGAGATTGATTGGAGCGATACGCTACGGATAACAATGAGAAAATAATGCGAAACAGTGAACCAGTGCGGAATGCCGGGTGCGGAATGCGGAAAGGGAAAACAAAGAATCGCAGTTTGAAAACCTGCGCGTTGCGGAGCCGAAATGGCAAATAAAAACTTCGCTCTTCGCACTTCCCGCTTCGCACCGAAGAAGCCCGATCTCTCAGTCGATTTTGCCGGCATCAGGCTCAAGAACCCGGTGCTTACCGCGTCCGGCACGTTCGGATACGGCGAAGAATACTCGGAATTCATAGATCTCAACAGGCTGGGCGGCGTGATCGTCAAAGGCGTCTCGCTTAAACCGATCAAGGGGAATCCCCCGCCGCGCATCTGGGAGACGCCGTCCGGCATGCTGAACGCCATCGGTCTCGAAAACCCAGGAGTTGATGTCTTTTTGAGCGAAAAGCTTTCCTATCTCAGAAAATTCGACACCGCGGTCATCGTAAACGTTTTCGGATACAGCACCGAGGATTATGTCGGCGTTGTCGAACGGCTCGACGATGCGCCCGGCATTGCAGGCCTTGAAGTAAACATCTCCTGCCCGAATGTGAAAGCGGGCGGGATCGTGTTCGGATCGAACCTCAAGGCCGCGTTCGAGCTGCTGTCCGCGCTCCGCAAGGCGACGCGGCTGCCTCTGATCGCAAAACTTTCCCCGAATGTCACGGACATCACCGAGTTCGCCCGGGCGGCAGAGGACGCGGGGTGCGACGGGCTGTCGCTCATCAACACGCTCCTCGGCATGGCGATCGACGTCCGGTGCAGAAGGCCGCGGCTTGCGAACTGCACCGGCGGCCTTTCCGGACCGGCGATCCGGCCCGTCGCGGTCCGCATGGTCTGGCAGGCGGCCAGGGCGGTGAAAATTCCGATCATCGGCATGGGAGGCATTGTTACGGGCGAGGACGCCCTTGAATTCATCCTCGCAGGCGCATCTGCCGTCGCTGTGGGCACGGCAAACTTTGTGAACCCCCGTGCCACGCTTGACGTACTTGATGACATGGAACGCTTCCTGCAAGACCAGGAGGTCTCCGATATAAAAACCCTTATCGGGAAGGTGGATGCCGGATGAGGATCGTGTCGAGCCTCAAGAGCAAGATTATCCTGTCGGTCTCGGCTATTTTGATAGTTACCATCGGGGCCGGTTCCTGGATCAACATCAGATACCAGCGCACGCAGATCGAACGCGCGCTTGAGGACAACGTACTGGTCATCTCGACCACCATCGAGCGCAGTCTGGCGAACGCCATGCTGAACGGCAAGAGCAAGGAAGTGCAGGAAATCCTTGAAGCCGTCGGGAGGTATCATAATATCCACGAAGTAAAGATCTTCAGCCCGAACGGCGTCATACTGAAATCATCGAAACGATGGATGACGGGGAGAAAAGTGGAGCCCGCGGTCGAACGATGGTTTCTGAACGAGGAATTCAGGAAGCCGATCAAGCGCAGGACTGAAGGCATTTTCTCGGTTCTGTTCCCCATCGAGAACGACAACCGGTGTTTTCGCTGTCATGGCACCAAGGCAAAATTAAACGGCGTGCTTGCCGTGGATGTTTCCATGGCCCATACGCAGAAGGAATTGGGAGATTACGCCAAGACCATGTTTCTCTGGGCGTTCGGCGTCGCGGTGATCCTCGCGGTGAGCCTCTCCCTCTTTCTGACGCGTTTGGTGACGGACCCTATCCAGGACCTGATCGTTACCATGGAGCGGGCGGAGCAGGGGCTTGAGGCCAGGGTGAACGTCAAAAGCTCCGACGATCTCGGCAGGCTCGGCGAAGCATTCAACTCGCTCTTGTCGAAGCTCGACAAGGCGCGGCGGCGGGTCGAACGGTATCACTACGAGCAGATGACGCGCGCCGACCGGCTTGCGTCCATAGGCGAGATGGCCGCCGGAATCGCGCATGAGATCAAAAACCCGCTGGCGGGGATCGCGGGCGTGATCCAGGTGCTCAAGAAGGACCTGGCCCCCGTCGATCCGAAAAAGGCGGTGCTCGACGAGGTGTTGTCCCAGGTGGAGCGCATGGACAAAGCGGTGAGAAACCTGCTTTCCTTCGCGCGGCCGCCGGAACCGAAGATGACGCTGGTGGACATCAACGAGCTGATCGGCAAACTCCTCGACTTCCTCTCGCCGCAGTTTGCCAAGTATACCATTGCAACCGAGCGAAGGCTGGCGACGGAGCTCCCCTGGCTGACGCTCGACCCCGATCTGTTTCAGCAGGCCTTGATCAATATTGCGCTGAACGCGATTCAGGCCATGCCCCAGGGGGGAAGGTTTGTCGTGGAAACAAGAGCGGCGAAACCCACGGGAGAGAACCCCGGTTTTGTGCAAATAGCGCTCCACGATACGGGGAAGGGCATTTCCCTGGAAAACCGGAGCAGGATCTTTAATCCCTTTTTCACCACCCGCCAGCAGGGGACGGGCCTCGGGCTCTCCATTACGCAGCGCATCGTGGAACAGCATAATGGTGAAATAAACGTCTCGAGCTCTCCCGGGACTGGCACCAGTTTTACGATTACGTTTCCCTATCCCCCTCAGGCGTGAAGCCGTTATGATAAGGCCCGTACGCCCGGCCCACTCCCCCAAGCCCGTATAGGATTGTCCTTTACCAGCTTGATTTTTTTATCCATCTGTATTATTCTCCTTATCCTGTAAGGGTCGCTTTCCCTTGAAGTTATTTCCAGACAGCCGGACAGGGTAGGAATGACGTTTGAGCATCATAAAACACCGCTTTTGAGCAGAAGGGAATTTGCGCGGCGTCAGCTCCGATACGCCGGTTTTTCCCTGCTCATTCTTATATTCTCCATCGGAATCGGCACCGGGGGGTACCATGTTTTCGGCGGCCTTCCATGGATCGACGCTTTTCTCAACGCATCCATGATCCTTACGGGCATGGGGCCCGTTGATCGTCTTGAAACGACGGCGGGCAAGCTCTTTGCTTCATGCTATGCCCTTTTCAGCGGCATTTCGTTCCTTACGTTCGTCGGCGTGCTTTTTGCGCCGCTCTATCATCGCTTTCTCCATAAGCTGCACCTGGATATCGAGAAGTGATGAACGCGGACAAAAACGCGCCTCTTCAATTCGGCATAGTTTGGATGAGATGATGACGGTACTGTTTGCATCGACCAGACCGGGGACGTCCGCGATCGCCGACCGCCACGCCGCCCATATTCCGCTGTTCCGGGTCCTGCTTCATAACGACGACGTGAACACGATGGAGCACGTGGTAAAGGCCTTGATGCAGGTATTCAAGTTCAAGCAGGAGATGTGCGAGCGAATCATGCTTGAGGCCCATAGGAACGGAGTGGCGCTTTGCTCGATCGAGCTGCTTGAACAGGCGGAATTGCATCGGGACCAACTGGTCTCTTTCTCGCTGGTTGCAACGATAGAACCGGAGTAATAATTGATAACGATGCAGGGCATTTGAATTGCGATATAAGTACTACTTTATAATTATTTTTTGTCCTATCCTTCAACTATTTAGGTGATTTCACACATGCCGGAGTGAAATGCCCCAATCGTTAGAGCCAAAAGACGTCGCTGGTAATGGCGAAACAAAAAAACAATTCTGAATATCATCTTGATAAATAGTGATATTGTTTCTAAAATATGCAATTATAGGAGCGGCACAAAATTTGCTTGAAATTTAATGAAAGATATAACCGTATAATACTTTCTGAGTACTTCACTATTAATTCTTTATTAACAAAAAGTTAAGAGAGCCGCGTCAGAGACGCCAATTTGCGTTGAACAGATTTTGCGGAGTTTTAACGTCAGAGTGGAACCATGAAAAAAGTCATTTTTATTATCATACTTATTGCGATTGTCGTCCCCATGTTGATTCTGGCAGGGGAAATCACGAAAAAGATAGACTGGGGGATGAAGGAATTTCTGGCCCCGCCGCCGATCAGCGATGCCCTTAGTCAGGCTGCCCTCAGCAAAAAAGACGCCGCGCCGCCCTCGGTAAGCAGAAACCAGCGTCCGGTTCAGGCGGCGGCACGCAAAAAGGCTCAACCGGAAAAGCAAAAAAGCGCGGAGGAAAAGTCCGCGCAGAACTGGTGTCAGTCTGACCGTATCCTGATGGAAGGAGGCGCCGCCGTAGCTGATGAGGGCATCGCAGTGACGATATGCGGCACGATGCCGTCGTCGCGTCTGCTCCTTGCCACGGGGGGCGCCGGCGCTCTGTCATTCGGAGTGCTCTGGCAGGGTGAAACCGCCGCCTCTCCCCAGAGCGCAGGCATGCCGTTTGCGCCGTTAAACTGCGCCGCGGCCGGCGTCAGCACAGTCCGTGCAACGGCGTACGGTCCTTCCCAGGAAATCGTCGCATCGGGCGGTCCGTGGGAGTGTTCCGGAGGCATTGACACGATCTATGATATCCCTCCCGGCCAGGGCATCACGCTTGTCGTCGTGGGCGAAAACGCGTCCGGGGATGTTGTCTTCCGCGGAGAGCAGGGTGGAATAGCGATTGCCGCGGGCCGGGAAAACAACATCGGCGCCGTCAAAACCACGCCCTTTTCCCTTTCCCTGGGGGCCCCCGCGGATGCCGAGTTCCTCATGAACGGGCGCGTCGCCTTTACGTGGACAGGCGCCTCCGGCATGTCGTCTTACCAGATTCAGGTGGCGAGGGACCCGGGCTTCGACTCGCCGGTCATAGATGCAGACACCGCAACGTCCTCGTTCACCGCGAGCCCGGCGCTGGCGTCCCGGACATACTTCTGGAGAGTACGGGGGACGGACGAATTTAACAACAGCAGCGAATGGTCCGAGGCAAGGAGCGTCACGATTGATACGCTGCCCCAGTTCAGCGTCACGGCCAAATTTATCATTGATCACGGCATCATATCGACGAATTCAGCCACGGTTTCACTGCTCATTTCCGCCGCAAAAAGCAGCGGGGCGGACATAGCCGCCTACTATTTTTCGGAAGACCCCGCCCGGCCTACAGCGAATGCGCGAGGCTGGAGACCGGTATCTCCGGCGAAATCGTATTCCTCCGTTCTTCCCTATACCCTGAGCGGCGGCGACGGGCCGAAGACAATCTTTGTCTGGTTTAAAGACGGGGCCGGACGCGTGTCCAAGCCGGCGCGGGACACGATCATTTTTGACGCCACGCCGCCCCGGACGGCCATTATAGGCAAGCCCGCAAACCCGACAAATGCCTCAAGGGCCGATTTCAACTTCACCTCCTCAAAAGACGGTTCGACGTTCCGGTGCTCCCTCGATGAGGGGGCCTATACGCC
>DASWAB010000060.1:0-10010 GCA_036391375.1 Nitrospirota bacterium | reverse complement strand
CCGGCGTCGATGTCGAAGAGGCGGCCTGGGTTGCGGTTTGCGTTCGGGAACTTCCATGACAGGCGATGTTTGAACAAGTTCCCGCTGCAGCATTATACGCAGCGGCGCCGGAATTTGCATTGTATGTCGTATCGAAGATGACATAGACGACGCCGGTCATATGCAGAGGGGTCCCCGCTCCCGCGCCAAAATGACAGGTTGAACAGCTAATTACCGTGCTGGCAGTTATGTGGGGTGAGTGCTGGCCGGCAATATTCGGGTAAACAGTCCCGTTGGGCGGGGTTCCATGGCAGGTTCCACAGGCCGGTTCCCCATGGCAAAGGGTATTGTTAAAGCACCCCGGCGTCGTACCGGTCGGCAAAGTCACATAGGCCGGCGGCGTCCTTCCGCCCAGATGGCAGAGGCCGCATACGGGGCCGTTTGCTGAATTCGTCGAGGTATGTGTGCGCGTTGAAGTCAGGGAAAGTATCCACGGTGCGGGCGAGTGCGGCGCGGCTACATTCGCCCCGTGGCAGCCGATCGTATTGAGGCACGTTCGACTGGCAATGCCTCCGGTAAAATCAGAGCCATGGCACGCTTGACAGGTTGAGAAACCGGCCGTTTGAGCGGCGTTCGGAAAGGATTTTGCCGCAGCGCCGTGCGAATCCGGAGAACTCCAGCCTGCGGGGTGGCCGGAGGGTCCGCTCGTGTGACACGTCAGCTCGTTGAAATTGGCCGAGAAGCAACTGACCCCGGAAATTCCTCCCCGAAGATCGGTTCCATGACAATCGGAGCACTGGCTGGGGTTCGAGAGAAACGCCGTCCGATGATCGATGTACCAGTTCGCGGGGTGTTTCCCGGTGTCCGGGTTCAGGACCGACTGATTATTCGCTTTGCTGCAGCCGACAGACATGAATGCCGTGGCGGCTGCGGCGGCACACAATGCCAGTACGAGAAAACTGCTCTTTTGGGCTACCATGGGGGCCTCCCCACAACTGACGATCCCGTCTTTCTGCACGCCGATCCAGCGAAAAACCGCGTTAATTAAAATGTAGCGCGGCAGTCTTGAATGTCAAGGCGTGCCTCCGCTCATAGGCGGCCGTGCAATCCTATCATTTCCTGCATGAAAGCGGTGAGCTTTCTTGCTTTTTTTGGGGGGCCTTCGTTCATCGCTTTGATGAGCGGTTCACAGAAATACCACGTGCATTTGAAGGGCCGCAGCCATCGCGGCTGGATGCACCCGTGATGCCCCATGGCCTCACAGGGGCCTTCAGCCGGCCTCGCCGGATCCCGCTCCGGCACTGCTTCGCCGAGCCCTCGCAAATACAGAATATCCCTCTCCCGGTACAGACCGTGCTTCTGCCTGCAGCAAACATCCGCGCACGCCGGGCAGGCGGCCGCCGTGTATTCCTCGATGAGCGGAGAGGAGTCGATCAGGAGCTGTTTAAGCCGCTGTGCGGCGACATCCGTTCCGGGCATGACAGTCAAAAAAATATGCCTTCCATGGTCAGCAGGGTCATCATTAGGAACAGGTAGATGTTTATCTTCCTGAAGAGAAGGAATGAGCGTGACGGGAATGAGCTTTTCTCCGCCAGGGACTTGCCGCTCCAGATGAGCCAGAGAGACAGGGAAAGGAGCGGGAAGTAACCTGATGGCTTTCGCGCCAGCCCGTACAGGGGCAGCGCAAGGCTTGCCACTGCTGCGGCAGTGATCCATACGTACGTGATCCTCGCGATCTGGATATTGCTCAT
Organism: Nitrospirota bacterium; assembly: GCA_036391375.1. Taxonomy (GTDB): domain Bacteria; phylum Nitrospirota; class UBA9217; order UBA9217; family UBA9217; genus DASWAB01. The sequence continues at coordinate 8,280 of DASWAB010000060.1, read as the reverse complement.
CACCTTGGTGAGAGAAGGAAGCCCTGCCCGCTCATAATCTTCCCCGCGATCCAAGAGAAGAAGCCAGAAGTGCGGCACCTGCCACAGGAAGAAAAGGAGACAGAGCGCGGCGATCCTCGCATCAAGCAACGCGCCGCCCGTCGAGACCCAGCCGATGAGGGGCGGGATCATGCCGACGGCGGCTCCGGGGACAGCGGCGAATGCCGTTATTCTCTTGAGATACGTGTACACGCCATTGTACCAGATGAGGGCTGAGACTCCAAGCATCGTGGCTGCCGGACCGGCAAGAGAGGCGAGCGACAGCCCCGCGAGCATCAGCAGCGCGGATATGACGACCACGCGTGCAGGCGCCATTGCCCCGGACGGCAGCGGCCTCGTTCGCGTCCGTTCCATCTTCGCGTCGATGTCCCGCTCCTGAAATTGATTGAGCGCCGAGGCGCCGCAAGCCAGGAAAAAGACCGCTGTCGCGGGGATGACTACGCGGGCAGCGTGGTGCTCCGGCGCAAGGAAAAACCCGGTTGCCGCGGAGCAGGCGGCAAAAAAGGAAATCCACAACCGGCAGAGAGTAAGATAGGGTTTTAAGAGAGCCATATGAAGATAATACTATGACCCCTCAGCCCGATTGCTTCGCTTCGCCACAAGGAGCGCCGGGCGGTTGATTTGACGACCGCTCGCGGTTTTCGCGGCGCTTCCCTTTCAGCCGCGCCGCCGGACGTTATAGAAATATGTTCTCTGATGGCAAGCGCGCTCTTGTTGTGCCGTATCTCTGCAACCGGTCTGAGGAAAAAATTATTTCAGTGTCTTTATATACTCCACGATCTCGTCGATTTCTTTGTCCGTGAGCTGCCCCTGCTGCGAGGGCATGATCGGCGGGAAGCCCTTGACCCGATCGAGTTCGGGGCGTAAAAGCGTCTGCCTGATGAACGCCTCATCCACCGTGATCTCCCGTTCCTGGCCGTTTCGAATCACAGTTTCCCTCCTGCCGAAGACGCCTTTGAACGTCGGGCCGATCTTCGGCGTGCCGTCCGTGGCGTGGCACGCGACGCAGCCCTTTACCTGGATCAGCCTGGCGCCTTCTTCGGAAACCGGGGCGGTCTTTTCTGCCGGCCCCTTTGCAGCGGGTTTTTTCTTCTCTGCCTCTGCAGTAATGTTCGCCCCGCCGTACCATTCCTCAAAATCCTTCTGCGGCATAACCTCGACTTTGGTGATCATGGCGGAATGGCCTACGCCGCAGTATTCAGTGCAAAAGAGGTCGTAGGACCCAAGCTGGTCCGGCAGGAACCAGAGGTAGGTTTGCCTGTTGGGGACGCAGTCCTCTTTGATACGGTAGGCGGGGATGAAGAGGCTGTGAAGCACGTCCGCTGACGTTATCAGGAGCTTCACCGGTTTCCGCACCGGCACATGAAGCACGCCGTCCTCTTTTCCGTTTTCATAGGTGAAGGTCCACGACCACTGGCGCGCGGTGACCTTGACCGGCATGGCATCGGGCGGCACGGTGCGCTGGTACACGAAACCTTTCCAACCCACGTAGAAGATCGCCAGGACGAGGAGGATGGGGACCACGGTCCAGATGATCTCAAGGGGGGTGTTCTCGCCGACTTCTTCAGCCTTTGGATGACGCTTCCTGCTGTAGCGGAACACAAAGTAGATCATCACGCCCGTGTTCAGGACGAGGAACGTCAGGGAAATGCCCAGGATGAAGAAGAACGTGTTGTCCGCGGGATTGGACAAATTCGGCCAGCCGGTTACCATAAGAATTCCTCTGAAAACAGTTTGCGCCGTTCGAACGGTTTGAACAGTTTAAACGGCTATTATCGGTACCAGATATCGAAGAATGTCAGCCAGATAATGATCGAGATCGTAGCGATCGGGACGAACAGCAACACTTTGAACAGCTTCCTTTCATACTTCAGGTGCATGAAGAACCAGAGCACGAGGCTTGCCTTGGCCGAAGCGATCGCGATGTTTGCGATCATGCTCCATTCACCCATGCGCAAATGCGCCGCCTCGACCGTCAAGCCGGTAAGCAAGAGCAGCGCGAGCCAGGTGAAGACGAAGGTCCTTGTGGCGACGAAATGCTGTTCTGGTTTCTGTTCCATGGTCCGGTGTCCGATTCTCCCGCTATGTTATCAAATAGAACAGCGGGAACAGGTATATCCAGATGACATCCACGAGGTGCCAGAAAAGCCCCGCGTTCTCCAGCTTGACGTAATCGGCGCCCGATACTCCGCCCCGAAGCGTCAGCGCCAGCATGAAGGCAATGACCGACAGGCCGATAACGACGTGCAGCGCGTGGATGCCGGTCATGACATAGTAGAGTCCGAAGAAAAGGATTTTGCCGTGGCTCATGGCCAGAAGCTGCGGCGAATCCGGGTAGAAGCCGTGGCGGATATGGTCGCTCCATTCGAAATACTTGTTCACGAGGAACCCGACGCCCAACAGCACGGTGGCCGCCTGAAAGAGGACGGAGCGGTCCTTCCTTCCTCTGTGTATCTCCGAGATCGCCAGCGCCATCGTGAGACTGCTGGTCAGAAGGATGATCGTGTTTGCGGCCCCGATGAAGACGTTCATCTCGCGGCCGGCTTCGTGAAAATCAGCCGTGTTCACCTGGCGATACTCTGCGTAGACCAGGAACATGCCTCCGAAGAGGAGGATTTCCGTGAACAGGAAAAGCCACATCCCGAGCTTGGCGCCGATGTAGTCGCGGTGTTCGATGTGGGTGGTTTCGTTCATGTGCTGAAATCATTGCAGAGAGCGGAGAGCGTGGGGCATGGATCTTTTTTGCTCTCCTCTCTGCCCTCTATCGATTAACGAAATTCGTACGGCCCTTTCGTGACTTCGGGGCTCTCCACAAAATTTTCCGCTGGCGGCGGCGACGTGGTCTGCCATTCGAGGGTCGCGCCTCCCCACGGATTGTTGCCGGCCACTCTGCCTGCAAAGAGTGAATGAATCAGGTTGTAGAACATGATGAACAGTCCCATCGCAAGGATCCAGGAGCCGATGGTCGATACGAGGTTCGGGGCGTTGAACTCGGGAAGATAATCGTAATATCGCCGCGGCATGCCTTCCCAGCCGAGGATGAACATGGAGAAGTAGAGCATATTGAACCCGATAAACAGAAAGACCCACGCAAGCTTCGCCAGGTGCTCTTCGTACATTCTGCCGAACATCTTGGGGAACCAGTAGTGGAGGCCGGCGAAGAAGCCCATGGCCGCTCCGCCGAACATGACGTAGTGAAAATGCGCCACGATGAAGTAGGTGCCATGAACGTGCAGGTTTGTGGCAAGCGCGCCCTGCACGAGCCCGGTCAGTCCGCCGATCGAAAAAAGGAAGATGAACCCGAGTGTGTAGAGGAGCGGAGCGTCGGTCCTGATCGATCCCTTGTACAGGCTCGCGATCCAGTTGAAGACCTTGATGCCGCTCGGCACCGCGACGAGGAATGTGAGAAAGGAGAAGATGATCCGCGCCGTGTCGCTCATGCCGCTCGTGAACATGTGGTGCCCCCAGACGAGATAGCCCAGGAAGGCGATGGCCAGGCTCGACGCCGCGATTGCCGTGTACCCGAAGATCGCTCTGCGGGAGAACACGGGAATAATGTCGGTTACCACGCCCATGGCCGGCAGGATCATGATGTAGACCGCCGGGTGGGAGTAGATCCAGAACATGTGCTCGAACAGGATGGGGTCACCGCCCTTTGCCGGGTCGAAGAAGCCGACGCCGAACACCCGCTCGAGGATGACGAGCAGGAGCGTGATGGCGAGCACCGGCGTCGCCAGGAGCTGGACCCAGGAGGTGGCGTAGATCGCCCAGGTGAAAAGGGGAAGGCGTTTCCAGGTCAGCCCCGGCGCCCGCATGCGGTGGATCGTCGTCAGGAAATTCATGCCGGTAAGCGTGGAGGAAAGTCCGATCAGGAACACGCCGAAGACTGCGAGCGAAACGTTCGTCCCCGTGCGGATGCTGTACGGAACGTAGAAGGTCCACCCGGTGTCGGGAAAGCCGCTGCCGGTAAAGAGCGACGTAATCGCGCAGGCGCCGCCCGCGATGAAGAGCCACCACGAGAGGATGTTGATTTTCGGGAAGGCAACGTCGCGCGCTCCGAGCTGGAGCGGCATGATGAAATTTCCCAGGGACGACGGGATCCCGGGGATGATGAAGAGAAAGATCATGACCACGCCGTGGAGCGTAAAGATCGCGTTATACGCCTCGGCGCTGTAGAAGTGCATGCCCGACCGGATGAGCTCCAGCCGCATGGTGAGGCCGAGCGACACCCCCACGAAAAAAAATGAAAGCGAGGAGAGCAGATAGAGGAGGCCGACCCGCTTGTGGTCGGTCGTAAAGAGCCACCCGAAGATGCCGGGGTATTTTGTCCTGGCGTGATAGAAGCTTGCTTCCATGCGTGCGTTCTCCGAAGGCGACCTTCCTGGTGCGCAAAAGGAAGGCGGCACATGCTTCAAACCCTTTTAGAAATGACAGCGCGTCCGCCTTCTTTAATCCCGCTGTTGGCGCTTCTTTGTCGACTTTAAAAGATAGACGAGAAACGCCCCGACGAACACGACCATGACGGACGCGGTTACTTTCAGTATATTGAAGACGTAGGATTTTTTGAGCGGGTCGTAGCTGAAACAGTACATCATGACTTTCCGCGTCGTGGAGCCGACCCTGCCCTCCGCGGCCTCGGTCAGCGCCATGGTGACCTCGAACGGCAGGAACGTGATCCCTTCAAGGTAGCGCACGATCTTGCCGCCCGGCGAAATGATGACGAGCGTGACGGGATGGGAAAAATCGTGTTCGCTGTCACGCTGGAACTTAAAACCGATAGAGTCGGTGAACTTCCGGATGTTTGCCGCATCTCCGGTCAGGAACGTCCAGGCTTCCTGGGGGAAGGGCTTGCCCACGGCCTTGAGATAGTTGATTTTCTTGTCGCTGGCGACCGCCGGCGTATCGTTTTCGTCGAAACTGAGCGTTATTACCCGGTAGTCGCTGCCTGGTTTTACCAGCTCAAGTTTCCCGAGCGCCTGGGCAAGTCCGGTCAGGAGCAGGGGACATTCATGCATGCAGCTCAGGTAGACGGGCGCGATGATCGTTGGTTTGTCGATGAGGCTTTTGAGAAGGACCCGCTTGCCGTTTTCATCAACGAACGCCGCGTCTGCGGGGAGATACCCTCCGAGTTTTTCTTCCAGGGCGATGTCCGCTTTCGTTGCCTCCGTGCCGTGGCCGAAAGCGGTATTGAACATGGCCAGGAGCGGTAAAACAGTAAGGATGAAAAGCTTCACTTGTCCCGAACCTCGGATTATCTATCGATTTTTGAGGCGCGCTTAATGACGTGCAGTATTACACAATATCCGTTGAAATTAAAGATAGCGAAAAAAAAGAAAAAGTCAAGAAGATCGTCCGCTTCCGGGTTGACTCAGCAGGAAATTTGTTGGGGAAGGGGGCCGCTCTGAACGTTCGCGCGAGAGGATCTGATTTCGCCGGCCGACTAATACCCGTGAAATATTCCAACGCCGATGCCGATTGAAAATCTCGGGCCGTAAGAAGGCTCCCACAGGTGCAGGGCCTGAACCGAGAGGAGGGGATACCGGTAGGGGATTTCCCCCAGCGGCCTGACCGATTCCCCGATCACCTCTCCGACAACGGAGATCACACGGCCTCTTCCATAAATCGCCGGGTCAAGAAACTGCTTTGAAACGGCAATAAAGCGGCCTCCGCTCTCGTCCGTGCGGTAAGGCCTGCCCTCCCGGTCCGCCCGCTTTTGAACCACTTCGATATAGGTGCTTCCGTCTTTTTCCGCGGTCGCAGCCACGATGACGCCGGCGAGCATCACCCATTTGCCCTTGTACCCCTCGGGATTCCTGCTGAGCTCGCTGAAGGAAATGCTCTTGTCGACTTGCGCGGTGATTCGTGGCGGAAACGGCCGGGTACAGCCCCACGTTGCCAGCAGCATCGCTGCGGCGAACAGGGGCATGAGCCTCATGCTGTATTTCATCCCATTGCCTGTTGACATATCTTACGCTCTTAAACTTCCCGTCCGCTGCGGCCCGATGTTGTAAAAGCGTGCGGATTTCCAAACTATCGGGCCACGCGGGAAGTTGTCATGTCATCCTCTCCCATGCCAGCCCCAGCCATTGCCATTGAACCACCGCTGGTCGCGCCCGCCTCTGGGAACAGGGGCGGTATACGACCTCGCGGGCGGTGCGCTAAAGCCGCGGACGGGGCCACCAGACCCCCTCATCACGGGAGAGTTGTATGTCCGTTCAGGCGGCGAGCCTGAAAATGTCCGCCTCGGCGCGCCCGGCGCGGCGAAATGCCGTTCACCGCGGGAGCTCCCGCTTACGGTTCCACGCCCGGCGCTCATCGTCCGGGCATCTCTGGCAACTATGCTCTGGGCGCTTTTCCGTGCCGCAGTGGATGAAAACCCTCCATTACTTCTCGACGGGCTGACACCGTTGATTGTGTTTGCACGAACAGCGCTGACCCCGGTCATGCTGGTTCCCCGCCTTACATCAGTCATGGTGCTGAACATTTGACCATTGCCCGTTCTGAGCGCGGTTACCGGTTTTACGCCTGTGCTCGTTCTGACAACTGGGTCGATGACGGCAACATTCCTTGTAACCGGGTCGATGATCCGGTTGCTCACGATGGCCCTCCTGGTCACGAATACCGGGCTCGTGGTTACGAACGGCGTTGTTACGAACACCACTGTGGTGAAGTTATGGCAGATGAAGAAGCCCGGGAACCAGAAGCCGAACCAGAAGACAGGGAACGGCACCCAGTTATAGAGATACAGATAATCCGCCGGAGGCGGATAATAGGTGACGATCGGCGGCCCTTCATCATAGTAGTAGTTGTTGATGACCGTGGGGCTGGTTTGAGCAGCTCCGGAAGTTCCGGAACTTCCCTCACCGGCCGGAACAGGCAGGTTCATCTGTTCCGCCAGATAATACAGCCCCTTCGTCGCTTCTCCGGACTTCATCGGAATTTTCCCATTATCAGCGGCTTTTGTGATGGAGTCTTTGAGCTGCGCGATGATCTCGGGAGTCACCGGATAATCCGAGATCCACCCGTTTGCCGGGGCAACGCCCGCTTTGGCAAGCATGTCCTCGGCGACTGCTTCGTTTTCCGGTTTGCCTAAATCAAGTTCGGCCGCCAGCTTAATCGCGAAATCGCCTTCACGCACCAGTGTCTGGGCTACAGGAGGGGCTTGTTGGTTTTGCGCTGTTTGCGACCCGTAGTCTTCTCCAAAGGTCGCGAGAGGGTAGAGGAGTAAGCCGGCCGCCGATATTATAGACAGCCATTTTTTCATGTTCTGCTTCTCCTTTCTGGATAAATTAGTACTACCTTAATGCTCGGAACACTTCTCCTTTCTCACAAACATATTATAACATTTATGCTCATTCTCGTCGCAATAATTAGACTCCTGATCCGGAGAAAAGTTACATTTATTGACCTCTAATTCTCCTCGGCTTTGACGGGTCATCACATCGATTACTGCACTGTTACCGTCCCCAACATAGAGGGGTGAATGCTGCAAAAATATTGATACGTTCCCGCCGCGAGGAATTGTATGCACACCGTGTGGTTCGTCGCCAACAACCCCGAATCGAACTTCCCGTCAGCGGCCCCGGGCGTTCCGCTGGTGACTGTGTGGGTCGTGGAATCATTGTTAGTCCATTTGGCGATAGTGTTTACCGCAATCGAAACGCTGCCGGGTTGAAAAGTAAAATTCGATATCGCCACCGATGTTGCCGTTGTCGTCGGGCAGGTTACGATCCTTGCGCTTGCTGATGAGATGGTGTTCATGCTGGTATTGGGACTGCTGCCGCAGGAGTAAAAAACCAACATCGTAACTGTGAGTAATATAAACACCCCGACTTGCGCGGCATTCGTCTTCTTCATCGTCACATCTCCTCAAAAAATCAGGCAACTAAAAAAGGAAGTGCGAGACAGGCCCTCCCTCCCTCGCACTATCATCTCTTACAACCGCGCTGGAACGTTGTACGCGATCTTACGGTACCGTTACACTTCCTGCCATGCCGTTAGTTAAGAAGTGAAATTTACAATAGTAATTGAACGTGCCAGCAGTGGTGAATTTGAGACAGACGGATTGAGTCGGGTTCAGCGTACTGTCAAACAAACCGCTGTACATCCCTCCAGTTCCGCTCGTAACGCTGTGTGTCATCGCGCCGTTATTTGTCCACATCACTACGCCGTTGACAGGTGCATGAACGGCAGAAGGGGTAAAAACATATTCAGTCGCGCTGACCGTGACAGGAGAAGTCA
>DASWAB010000059.1:0-3420 GCA_036391375.1 Nitrospirota bacterium | reverse complement strand
CCGGCCGTCATCGGCACCCTGTTCGACATTACAGACCGAAAAGAGGCGGAAGAGGAAAGGGTCAAGCTCTGTGAGCAGCGCATTGTGGAAGAGAAGCGGCACCTCATGGAAAAAGAGAAGCTCCTCATGGACCTTCATGACGGGATCGGCGGCATCACCACCAACATCGGCATCCTCGCGGAGCTGGCCCAGAAGGCCCCGGACATCGACGTCATCAAAAAGACGCTCGCCATCATCTCGCGGCTTTCCCGGGAAGGGGTATCGGAGATCCGCAGCTTCATGCACAGTCTCGACACGAAGGAGCTGAGCTGGCGGACGCTGGCCGCGGAGCTCAGAAGCCAGGGCACCAGCATGGTCGAACCGCACAATATCAGGTTTACGGCCGATACCTCCGTGGAGGACATCGAGGACCAGCCGGGCAGCCTTCTCTGGGCAAACCTGTTCAAAATCTATAAGGAAGCACTGACCAACATCATCAAGCACGCAAAGGCCCAATCCGTTGCGGTAACGCTGACTGTCGCCGGAAACGGGATTTCGCTCAGCATTCAGGATGACGGAACCGGGTGGAAGGAAAAACTCGGCAGCGGCAGGGGGGTGGCGAACATGCAGAAACGCGCCAAAGAAATCGGCGGAACAGTGACCCTGTCGGCGGGGGGCGGCACCCGGGTGATGCTGGAAATCCCCATACCCTTAAAATACCCCGTGTCGGGTATGGAATAGCAGCCTCGTTTTATGGTATCCTATTATCATGCGCCTTGTTATTGTTGAAGACGATCCGCTTCTCCTGGAAAACCTTACCCTCCTGTTGAGCGGCGAAGGCGGGATCACGGTAGCGGGCTCTTACCGGTCCGCCGAGGACGCCTTAAAACTGCTCGCTACCGCCAGGCCGGAGGTGATGCTTACCGATATCGGCCTGCCGGGCATGTCCGGGGTCGAACTTATAAAAAGGGCAAAAGAAGCGATGCCGGGGCTCGAAATAATGGCGCATACGGTATTTGAAGACCGGGACAAGGTGTTTTCCGCTATCAAGGCAGGTGCTTCGGGGTATCTCCTGAAAGGCAGCAGCCCACGGGAAATCATAGAATCCATCCATTCCCTCTATAAGGGCGGCGCGCCCATGAGTCCGAAAATTGCGAGGAAGATCATCCACGAGTTTCAGGACGAAACGATGAATGACCAGCTTTTGCTCACGCCCCGGGAAACCGAGATCGTCAAACGGGTCGAGGAGGGGCTCACCTATAAGGACATCGGCGAGCGGCTGGGGATCAGCACCCATACCGTGCATACCCATATCAAGAAGATATATGAGAAGCTGCAGGCCAAGGACAGGAACGACGCCATAAGCAAGGCGCGGAAGCGGGGCATCATTTAGCGTATTCCAACACTAATCCCGCGAGGCGTCTTTCGCCGCTTTCAGGTTCTCGTGGGCTATTCCGTAAAAGGCAGGACTCAATTCGATGGCCTTTTCAAACGCCGCAGCCGCTTCCTTGTTCTTTCCGTTGAGCAGGTAGAGATACCCGATATTGTTCTGCGCCGCGGCCTCGCCGCCGGCCCTTTTAAAGGCATCACGTGCCGCGCGGTATTCACCCAGTCTGGCAAGCGCAAGGGCGAGATTGTTGTACACCCTGCTTCCTTCCTCCCCCTTTTCTATCGCGGTGGTGAAGGCGTCTCTCGCCTTGTCAGGCTCCCCCTTCATATAGTATGAAACCCCAAGATTATTGTAGACGGCGCCAGCGTCAGGCTTTATGGAAATCGCCGTCCGGTAATGCTCGATGGCGAGGTCGAATTTTCTCTGCCGGTCATAGGCGATGCCGATCAGGTTATGGACTTCCCAGAGCCGCTCGTTCAGGGTGACGGCCTTTGTGAAATACTCGATGGCCTTTTCATTATCGTTGTCAAGTAGATATGTTCTCCCCATCGCCTCGCAGGCGGGGGCGTTCTTCGGGTCCTTTTTCAAGACCTTCCCGAATTCTTTCCGGGCTTCGTCCGTCATGCCCTTGTATAAAAAAAGGCTCCCTGTCTTATAAGACGCCGAGGGCCTTTCAGGCTCGATCTGGAGCGCTTTTGTATAGTTGACGAAGGCCGTGGTGATGTCGCCCCGCTGGAGGTTGATGTCGCCGAGACGTTCGTATTCCTCGGCCGTCTTCATGGGTTCATCCGCCTTTTTGCCCTCGGTGGTCAAAAGCCTGCGCTCGCCGGGAATTTCATATCTTCCCGCTTTTGAGATGGCCCCGGCATTGTTCGTCGCGCAGCCGGAAAGTACTGCTACGACGGCCGCCAGATTGAGAAAAAACATTCTTTTCATCGTTCTTTCAGGCATGTCAAATCCTTTCTCACTCAGTGTTTGATAATGTTCCTGTAGATCGATATTACGGCAGGTCCAATGATTGCAACAAAGAGAGATGGAAAGATGAAGAATATCAAAGGCAAAACCATTTTCACGGGCAGTTTGGCCGCCATTTCCTCTGCCCGCTGATATCTCTTCGTCCTCATTGCGTCGGAATGCACCCTCAGGGCCTGGGCGATCCGGGTGCCGAACCGGTCGGTCTGGATGAGCAGGGTCGCGAGGCTCGACACGTCTTCGAGGTCGGTCCTCGAGGCGAGGTTGCGCAGAGCATCGGCCCTCGATTTGCCCGCCCGGAGCTCCAAACTCAGCATCCGGAACTCATCGCTCAGGACCTTGTTTTTAAGCGCCATCTCATCGCCCACCCGTTTGATGGCCGCGTCCAGCCCCATGCCGGCCTCCACGCACACGACCATGAGGTCCAGGGCATCAGGAAACCCTTCGAAGATTTTTCTCTTTCTGGCCGCTGTTTTGCGCGAAACAAAAAAATCAGGAAGATAAAAACCAGCGGCGGTGAAAAAAACCATGAGCATCAGGAAAAGCTGGGCCTGCATGGCCTTGAAAACCGCCAATTTCAGCACGAGGGCAAGTAAAAAGAGAAAAAGGGCAGCAAAAATCTTCGAACCGAAAAAAACCACAGCGCCATTTTCTCCGTAGTAGCCGGCCCTCACAAGCTTTTTTCTGGTCTGTGAGACCTCGGTTTCCTGTTTCGGCTTGAGGATTTCGCCGAACCTGCTTATCGACCGGAGGATAATTTCTTTCCACTCGCGGCCTGCCGGCGAGGCTTCGTCTTGTTCGCGCGCCGCCTCCTTCCGGATTCTTGCCATGATGTCTTTTTTCTTTTGATAAAGGTTCGAGTAATTGAACGCAAGAAAACCGGCAAGCATGACAAAAATGAATGTCAAACCCGATATCAAAAGTCCGCTGTCCATTTCTATCCGCCCCTCCTTATCCTTATACCTTCAGCGAGACCATCCTTTTCATCACGTAAATCCCTAGACCCATCATGACGAGCGCCATTACGATGAGGACCCTCCCTATCGCGTCAGAGAAAAGTATCCCTATATACTCGGGTC
>DASWAB010000058.1:0-9086 GCA_036391375.1 Nitrospirota bacterium | reverse complement strand
AACCTATTGACCCTCGTGGTTACATTGATGTCAGGAGGGATATCTCTGGTTCTGAATGTCGCGGCCTGGATCTGAAATAGTGAGGGCATCGCGCAGCATGTGAAAAAGTCCTGGAGTGGCCTGGCATTAACGTGGCCATTTTGATTCGCTGTCCGACCGGCGGATGAAGCCGACTTCACTCGCGTCTCGGCTTTCGTCCCCGGTCGCAAGGAGTCAACCTCATGACCTCATCTCAAGGGGCGAAGCGGCGGCTTGGCCTGGCCTTAAGCGGCGGCGGCACGCGGGGACTAGCGCACATCGGGGCGCTCCAGGCGCTCGGAGACAACGGCATCGCGCCCGATTATCTTTCCGGGACAAGCATTGGCGCATTCGCGGCGGCGCTCTATGCCTTCGGCGTGCCTGTTACGGAAATCCGCAACGTCGCACGGGGAATGACGCCTCTTAACGTATCGAAGCTCAAGCTCTCCCGGTTTGCCTTGTTTTCGAATGAAGAGCTGGGCAGGCTTATTCAATCCAGGATCGGCAAGGCCAGAATCGAAGAGGCGCCGATTCCGCTCGCCATCATCGCCGTGGACATCGGGACCGGCGAAAAGCACGTGATGCGGCAGGGAGAAGTGGCCCCTGCCGTCATGGCCAGCAATGCCGTGCCCGGGATTTACCGGCCCATCTTCATCGACGGCCGGATGATGGTGGACGGGGGGATCGCGGAAGACGTGCCCATTTCGCCCCTTCGGCCCATGGGGGCAGATGTGGTCGTTGCCGTGAACCTGAGCGCGGACCGGCAATACCGGCCGCCCGACAATATCGTCGACATCCTTCTCAACGCCTTCGACATCGCGATCGATGAGGACACCAAGGCGCAGGTGCGGACCGCAGACGTGCTGATCGAGCCAAAACTTTCACACTTTCCCCGAATGGATGTGAGCAGGATCGACGAGCTTATCGCTGAAGGGTACCGGGCGACGGAAGCGAGTATTGAAAAAATCCGGCTCTTACTCGGGCAGATTGCCGAACGCCGGTCTCCCGGCGCCGAAACTCAGGGAAGTTAACGCGATAGCCCTTGCCTGTTCGGCGGGATGGATCAAACGGTCCGCCGGTTTCGATGCGCTGCTCAACAAGGACATGCCGTACGGACCTCTCTGACACCGGTACAATGGCGATGGGTACGGTGAACACGCGGACGGCTCTCCCTTTGACGGAACCGGCAGCGGAAGGCATGGCCCCTCATAACAGGCGAACGGGCGCACAAGTTTCAGATGGTTCCGCTGTCACGTCTTTGCCGGCGTTCGAAAAGCCTTGCAGAGACGACGCCGAACACAAATCCCCCGATGTGCGCCACATACGCCACCCCGCCGGTTCGTCGTTCCACCAGCGAGCCGACCTCGCTGAACAACTGGATGATAAACCAGAAGCCCACCAGGAAGACCGCGGGGATGAAGAAAACGGTCACAAAAAATCCGAGAAACACGAGGGTCCGAATTCTGTCACGGGGAAACGTGATGAGAAACGCCCCCATCACCGCCGCTATCGCGCCGCTTGCCCCCAGGGTAGGGACCGGTGAAGAGGGGTTTACCGCAACCTGCGCTCCGAATGCCGCCAGCCCCCCTGCCACGTAAAACAGCAGGTATCTCGCTCTTCCCATCATGCTTTCGATCTCGGGCCCGAAGGCCCAGAAGTAGACCATATTGCCTATGATATGCAGCCAGCTGGCGTGCATGAACATGGCGGTCAGGATGGTAATCACAGCTCGTCCCGCGGCAAATTCCGAGGGAATGAACGACCACCGGACGACGAAGGGCGCTCCCTTCATCAGCTCAAGCAGAAATACGAACGTGTTCGCTCCGATGATCAGGAGCGTGACCACCGGGAAGCGCGAGGGTCTGCGGTCGATGTCGCTTAAGGGAATCATCTGTCGCCTTCAACAGGGAGCGAAGCAGTTACATTATTTTTGCGGCGTCGGCCCCACGGTGACCTGGACAAAGTCCGCCGGCCGTATCCATCTTGCAAAGGCGGCTTTCACCTGCGTTGCCGTGGCCTCCCGGTATTGCTTTGCGGCGCGAACCGGCTCGTCGAGCGGCATGTCTTCCAGAGAGAGGCCGAGCAGCTCCGCCGCGATCCCGTCGGTGCTCGCCTGAGAGAGCGGGATTTGCCTGATCAGGAGCGTTTTGGCCTGCCGGAGTTCCCCGGGGCTGACCGGGGTTGTCTGCATCTCTTTGAGGTCCCGTTCCACCAGGGCGCGCGCCCTGGACACATTCGGAGGGTCGCAGGCGTAGAAAACTCCGAAAAGCGAACGGGTCTTCTGCGCCTCGACGAAGGACTCCACCGTATAAACCAGCCCAGCCTGTTCGCGCAGGTGGTGGTACAGCCGCGACGCATAGAACGCGCCTGACAGGATGTGATTGCCGAGCATCAGCTTATAGTAGTCGGGGTGCGAGCGCGTGATGCCGATTGTCTCTGCCAGGGTCACCTGGTCCTGGACTCTGTTTTCGTCAGGCGTCATGACCGCAGAGGGTTTGCTGAGCGGCACGAGCGGGAGTTCCGTCTCCGGCTTCGGCCCCTGCGACTTCCATGAGCCGAAATATTTTTCCACGACGGCCCTTGCCCGCCCGGGCGTTATCCTGCCGATGACCACGATCGTCGCCATGTCGGGGCGGAATACTTTATCATAATACAACCGGACATCTTTCAAGGTCAGTTTGCTTACCGTCCCGGGCAAAGCCTGACGGAGCGACGGATCATCCCTGGGATAGAGCGCTTCGCGAAGCGCGCGCCGTGAAACATAAGAAGGGCTTTTCAGCAGGCCGGGTAGCGAGCTCAGTTTTTCCTGCCGCATGGTCTCGAATGCGGAACCGGGAAGGGCGGGGCGCAGCAAATTCTCGGCGAGCAGCTCCATGCCGCGGTCCGCCTCGTCGGCCAAGACCCTGAGCGAAAAACTCGTTCCACCTGAGATTTCCGCGCCGATATCGTCCTGCGCCTTCTGGAAGGCAAGCCTGTCCAGGGACGTCGTGCCGTAAGAAAAGATGCTTCCCAGTATATCAGCGACCCCTTCCTTTCCCGCCGGTTCTTCAAGCTCCGGTTTGTTCTTGATCTGTCCCACGACGGTTAAGGTGGGGCTCACGTTTTCCGGCAAAACGATCAGGCGAAGGCCGTTCGATAACGTAGAAACCGTGGGTTTGACTCTGGAAACCGGGACGTCCGGCAATGCTTCGACTTTTTTCGCCCAGTCAGGAAGCCGGGCGGGAGTAGTTTCCTTCGGGGCGAATGATTCCTTGCCGCCAAAGCCCTTCGCAGATACCGGCTTTCCCGAGGGGCGCGGCGTAAGAACGGCGGTAACCGCGGTATCGTTCACGAGGTATTCCCTGAGAACGCGGTCCACGTCCTCCACAGTCACTTTTTTTATCGCTGTGATATCGTCGTCCGGCGAGGTACGGCCCTCGACGGCAAGCGCCTGAGACCAGGCGGCGGCGAGTCCGGAAATGGAGTTGGTCTGAAATTCGGCATCCGTGATTTCATGGCGCTTTGAGGCCTCCACAATGTCCGCCGGCACGCCGTTTTTCACATAATCGGCGATTATGTTTTTTATCGCGGAGATAAGCGCGGGACCGTCCCCTCCGGCGGGAAAAGCCGCTGCGGCATATCCGTACGACGCTTTCGGAAAGGCCCCGCCGTCAAAACCGGTAAAGAGCGCTTTCCCTTCGGTAACCAGCATATAGAGATTTCCCCTACGGCTGTCGAGAACATCGGCAAGGATCTGCCCTGCCGCAAAGTCCGGGCTGTCGTAGCCGGGAAGGCGGAAAGCGACAACGGCAAGCCCGTAGGGAAGATCGGAGTCGAGATTGATTGCGGACGGTTTGAGCGCCGCAAGCTGGATTTTCGGCCGGGGAGGGACCGGTCTTGACGGGATCGGTTCAAACAACGCTTTCACCTTTTCCAGCGTCTTCGCCGCATCGACATCGCCCGCGATAATAAGGATGGCGTTATTCGGCGCGTACCACGTCCTGTAAAACGTCTTCAGCATTGCGCCGGTTGTCTTGTCGAACGAAGGGCGTGTGCCCAGGGCATCGTGGGAATAGGGCGTTCCGGCAAACAGGTCCGCGAGAAGCCGTATGCTGAAAATGTATTCCGGGTTCGAAAGATCCTGGGCCACTTCCTGCTCGATCGCCCCCCGTTCCTGTTCCCAAAGTTCCTCGGTGTCGAGGACGTCGCGCATGCGCACGGCTTCCAGGTTCAACGCGACGTCAAGATCGTCCTGCGGCACGGTGAGGAAATATTGGGTCACGGTCTGCTGGGTGCCAGCGTTGAATTCGCCTCCCATCAAGGCGATAATGTTCGCGAGCTGGGCGGCTGACAGCCCCGGGTTGCCGCGAAACATCATATGCTCCTGGGCATGAGCCATTCCGGGGAAGCCATCCGGCGCTTCGTTCGAGCCCACGAGGTAGTTTACTTCCGTGGTGACTGCCGGCGCCAGGGTGTTCGGCACGATCACGACGCGCAGGCCGTTTGCAAGGGTTGCGCGGAGGACATCGGCGTCTCGCACCGCCCTCGCAGGCATCGGCAAGATCAGAAGACACAGGGTTATTGCAAAAATAAAACGGACCTTCATTTTTCTCATCCCGCCTCCCTTTATAACCTGCTCTGATTCATGAAAGATGGTTTGGTTTGCGCCAGCGCCGCGCTTTGAATCTGTTTAAAGTATACTCCACAAAATACTCCACAAACAAATTACAAAAATAGAGAAGCGTTCTTACTGCCTTGCAGATTTTTCATTATTTTAAAAATTATACAACTTAAGTCTATCACCCTGCATGCTGTTTTCTCCCGGCCTTCCAATCTTCACGTTGCTACGGCTGTTCGTTAAAAATGAGATAGAAATAATCCTACTTATGATTTATTGAACAGCCGTTTGTCCGGAGATATAATTGAGATGGAGCTCTTCGCATGGAGATGCGACATGTTGAAAATAGTTAAAGAAAGAGGAGAGTCCCCGGCAAACATGCTCAGACATCTTCCTTTACTATTGATGATAGTGATATTTTTATCGGGTAGTTTGACGATGGTGGCCGAATCTGCCGGGGCGGCGGGCTCGAATGCGGTTTACAAGGTAGTAACACTCGTCTCGAACGCGCCGGGGCAGGCGCTGACAGCGGATTCGAGAGTTGTCAACCCATGGGGTTTAGCGAGCGCTGCGGCGGGCGGTTGGTGGATTGCCGATGAGGGAAACGGCCGGATAACGTATTACAACGGCGGGGGAGTCCCTCTTCCGGCGTTGTCTCCACGCGTGGTTGACGTTCCCGTGAACCCCGGCGGCATCTACGATAATGCAACGCCAATGGGCATTGTAGTGAACGACACGGACGATTTTGCGCTTGCTCCCGGGATTCCCGCGCGGCTTTTGATTGCTACGCGGGACGGGACGATCATTGGCTGGGGCGGCGATGCTGAAGAATACAATGCCGCTCTCCTCGCGGACAATTCGCCCGAAGCGGTCTACACTGGCGCTGTGATCGCGCTTGAAAGCGGAAATCTTCTCTATGTCGCGAACTTCGGCCAGGGGCGGATTGAAGCATACGGAACAGACTTTTCCGCCGTACCTCTCGGCGCCGGCGCTTTTAGCGACCCTTTTATTCCGGAAGGTTTTTCCCCCTTTAACATACAAAACATCAACGGCATGCTGTACGTGACGTATGCCGGGTACCTGCGGGGAGAGAGAAACGCCGCCGCAGGCGAGGGTGCGGGGTATGTCGATGTGTTCGATCCCGAAGGCAACCTGGTTTTGCGTCTCCAGGAAGGGCCCTGGATGAACGCGCCATGGGGGGTGGCGCTCGCCCCCGGGGGGTTCGGCGATTTCAGCAGACGGCTGCTTGTCAGCAATTCGGGAAGCGGCAGGATCGCGTCCTTTGATCCGTTCACGGGGAAATTTCTCGGGTATTTGCCCGGCAGAGGAGGGGACGCGCTTGCAATCCCCGGCCTGCACGGGCTCGGATTCGGCAACGATGGGATCGCAGGCCCGTCGGACACCCTTTTTTTTACCGCCGGTTTCAGGGGCGGGGAAAAGAGCGTCTTTGGTTCGATTTCCGTGTCAGCGGGGACGGGCATCGAAGGCGGCGGGTCAGTGACGACCGGTCCGGGAATGGGCTATTAAGCGATTTGCGACAGCGGTTATTGCGGCAGTACGGCTGCCGCATTGAAGCGAGGTAAGAAAAATGATGCTTGTATATCTTCTTTTTGCATTGACGGTTTCCACGATTCTCACCGCGCTTTTTTCAGCGCGTAATCCGCAAAACGGAAAAGGGGGAGCCTTTATCGGATTTTTTGTCGCCCTCATGCTGCTTGCCTGGGCTGCGAATGCATGGCTGCTCCCCCGACTTGCGGCCGGGCTGAAGATATCCTGGCTGCCTGTTCTGGCGCTGATTATTTTCGGGGCGGTTTTCGCGGCGTCTGCCACGCTATCGGTGAGACCGCTGCGCCCGATGAAAATGGCCACGGCAGGCCGCAACAACAGGCTTGACGCGGAGGCGGCGGTCTTCGACCTGTTTCTCTGGTTCGGGTTGTTGATCGCGGGAATTGCCGTTCTCAAGTCGGCCGGAATATAGACGTGCCCCGCTCGGCACAGAGGATGTCGGCTGCTACAGGCCCGGCTCGAACTTGTATCCGACGCCATAGACAGACTGGATGACCGAGGCCTGAGGATCAACAGCTTCGATTTTTCTCCGCAGCTTCTTGATGTGGCTGTCAACGGTGCGGTCGCTCACGAACCGGTCGTCGGGGTATATCATCTCCATGATCTGCTGGCGGCCGTAGATGCGGCCCGGATGCCCGGAGAGGAGCTGCAGGAGCCTGAACTCGACGGCGGTGAGTTCCAGGTCGCGGCCCTGGAAGACCGCTCGGTAGCGTTGTTCATCGAGCACAAGTCCCTGCGCCTGAATCGGCTGACCGTCCCGGGTGCGCCGGAGAACGGCCTTGATTCTCGCGACCACTTCCCGGGGGCTGAAGGGCTTGCAGATGTAATCGTCTGCGCCGAGCCCGAGCCCGAGCAGGCGGTCGATCTCCTCGACCCTGGCGGTGACCATGATAATGGGGACCGTGGAGAACGTTCTCAGGTCCCTGCAGATTTCCATCCCGTCTCGCCCCGGCAGCATGATGTCCAGCAGCACCAGGCCGGGCTTGTGGTCCCGGAACCAGGGCACGACCGCTGCCCCGTTGTTCACGATGAACGGTTTGAAGCCCGACGCAGTCAGGTAATCGGCCAGCAAAGCCGCGAGCTTCGGTTCGTCCTCGACGATGAGTATTTTTTCACTCATGCCCCCCCCCCGCAACCGGCAGCGTGATTCTGATGAGCAGTCCTCCAAGCGGCGACTGGCGGGCGGAGATTGTCCCGCCATGGGCTTCAACGATGCTCTTGCAGATCGCAAGCCCCAGCCCTGCGCCGCCTGTTGTTCTGTTTCGCGACGCCTCCACCCGGTACAGCCGGTCAAAGAGCCGGTTCAGGTCCTGATCGGAAACGCCGGGCGTTGAGTCCTGGAATTCCATAACGACAAAACCTTTTTCCGAGACGAGATTAACGGCGAGCATGCCTCCCTCGTCGGTATACCGCAGGGAATTCTCGAACAGGTTGGCGAAGAGCTGGGTCAGTCTTTCCCGGTCGGCAAGAACCATCGGCCCCGCCGGGGGAATATGCGCACCGAGACCGATGCCCTTGTGTGCGAATTCGGCCATGTACGTCTCGAGAGATCCCGTCAGCACCCGGGCAACATCGATGTTCTCTTTCCGGTACGTCAGCGCCCCGATGTCCGAGAGCGACAGCCGGTAAAGGTCCTCAACGAGCCGGTTCAGGCGAAGCACCTCCGCATGAAGCGAACGGACCCTTTCCGGCGTGATCGTACGGACCCCGTCCAAAAGCGCCTCGATTTCTCCCCGGAGCACCGCTATCGGGGTCCGCAACTCGTGGGATATGTCGGCGACCCACTGGTTCCTTTCTTTTTCCTGTTTTTCGAGCGTCATGGCCATATCATTGAAGTCCCTGGCAAGCCGCCCCAATTCGTCCGATGATGTTACCGGAATGCGCGTGGAATACTGGCCCGAGGCAATGGCATGGGTGGCCGCCGCTATGGCCTTGATCGGCCGCACCAGCCTGCGAGCAAGGGGAAGGGAGATGATCATGACGACCAGGACGATGCCCGCAGCCGCGAAAGACAGCGATAGCCGCTGATGGGCGAGGAAGCGCATCTGCATGGGGTGCAGAAAGTGCCTCGGTGATAAAAATCCGACGTACCCAACGGTCCGGCCCCGAACGACAACCGGCTGGAAGTCCACTTTTTCGTCTTTTGGATTGGCCCCGAGCACTGTCATCCGGTTCTCATCCAGAATCACGAGCCGTCCGGCGCCCCTGTGGCGCAGCGGCCCTGGTCCGTGCGGCCATTGATTCCGATGATGCGCGGGCCCGTTCCCTTCCTCGGCCGGCATGCTCTCAGGCGGCACCATGGTCCCGCCCATATCCCAGCGCGGCGGCTCGGTCTCCAGGAAGCCCCAGCTCCCGCGTTCCTCGAACTTCAGCGCAAGATCAGATGCAATCTGCCCCAGTCTGGCCTGGTCGATCGTGCCGAGATAACGGTAGAACTCCCGGTCAACGCTCCATCGCATGATCAGGAAGAAAGAGATTATCGCAAGACAGGTCGCCCCCAGGAGAGAGAAAAACAACCGATAGGTGATCCCGATTTTCATCGAAGTTTGAGCCTCCGTTTTTAATTTATCCCTTCGTCTGCCGGATCGTCAAGTCAAATAAATCAACAAGGACGGAATTTCCTCAATTCTTCCATAATTGCGTCACATTTGGCCGATATAGTTTTTCTTATAGAAGGCAGTCCATCAGAGCCGATGCCGATAATCGTACAATAAAATCGACTAAGAAGGGAGGTGATGGCGCCCTTATATCCGGGCGGCGTTCGAGAGTGAATTACCCCGCCCCAAGGGGCGGGGCATCTTTTAGCGCAGCTTAAAACCAAGCTGCGCAGGCGATTGCTTTTCGTCCCTATGATGACGTATATACTTTTCGATCATATCGGAGGTTAGCTTATCCCCCACTGTCC